>NZ_JBIUWJ010000016.1:61278-133697 GCF_044743405.1 Pseudomonas sp. NPDC087626 | reverse complement strand
ATAGCTACTTTGTTCATGACAATGGTCTCCGGTGAGCCCCCAGTGAAAGCTTAGTGGGCTATCACTGGGGGCGGCGGGGGTAACCATTTCATTAGTGATTTTGGCTGTTCACAGATTCTGTATACACCACATCAAACCTGTGGGAGCGGGCTTGCCCGCGATGAGGCCGGTCCATTCGACATCTATAGTGCCTGACCCATCGCTATCGCTGGCAGGTCAGCTCCCACAGGTGGCAACCCTGGATCATTCAGGTGAGCTCAGGCCTCATCCGCCTGGCGTCGGCGAAACAAGGGCCGCGGCTCGATTGCCGAGCGGCCATACGTCACGCTCATGCCCGCCAGCCCCTTGAGGGCGTCCTCGGCGCATTTGTCTTCGCGCACGGCAAACGCATCAAATCCGCACTGACGCATGTGGCTTAACTGGTCACGCAGCACATCGCCAATCGCCCGCAGCTCCCCGGCCCAGCCCAGGCGTGTGCGCAGCAGGTAGGCCTGGCTGTAGGCGCGACCGTCGCGAAAGTTGGGGAACTCCAGGGCAATCATCGGCAACCGGTTGAGCCAGGGTGCGAGGCTTTCGACTTCGTCGTCCGGGCCCAGCCACACCGCGTCGAACACCGGGTGATGCTCGATGCGGCGCTTGAGCCACCGCGCCAGGGGCAATATCAGTGGGCCACAGGGCAAATCACCGCTCGGGTCCTTGATCAAGGTCCAGCGATCGTCCGGTTCGTGCGTTGCCAACCCGTCCCGCAGCCGCAGCAGGTTGTTCATGCCGCCCCCTCCTGCTGCGCATACACCTGTTCCTTGAACGGCTCCAGGCCGATGCGCTGCACAGTGTCGACAAACAGCTCCTCTGGTTCGCGATAACGGACGAAGGTGGCAACGATCTGCTCGATCACCCCGGGCACCTCGGCAGCGCTGAACGAAGGCCCCATGACTTTACCCAGTGCACTGTGCTTGCCCTGGGAGCCACCGAGGGTGACCTGATACCACTCGCTGCCGCTCTTATCGACCCCCAGGATACCAATGTTGCCGATATGGTGATGGCCGCAGGCATTCATGCACCCGGAAATGTTCAGACTGATGTTCCCCAGGTCATGCAGGTAATCCAGATCCTCGAAGCGCGCTTGAATCCCTTGGGCGATGGGGATCGACTTGGCATTGGCCAGCGCACAGAAGTCGCCGCCCGGGCAGGCGATGATGTCGCTCAGCAGCCCGACATTGGCAGTGCCCAGCCCGGCCTCGCTGGCCAGGCACCACAAGGCGTAGAGATCACGCTTGGGCACATCCGGCAGGACGATGTTCTGTTCGTGGGCAATGCGGATCTCGGCGAAGCCAAACCGCTCGGACCACTCGGCGACAGCGTCCATCTGCTGGTCGCTGACATCACCCGGCGGCGCGCTGATCCCGGGTTTGGTCGACAGCACCACGCTGGCGTAGCCGGCGATTTTATGCGGCTGCACGTTGCGCGAGACCCAGCGGGCGAAGGCCGGATTTTCGGCCAGACGCGTGCCGAAATCCAGGTCGGTGTCGGCCAGTTGAACGTAGTTCGGTGCGACGAACGCGCTGGCGACACGCTGGTACTCCGCCTCGGTGAGTTGTGCCGGACCGTCCTTGAGGTACTGCCACTCCTCTTCCACTTCCCGGGCAAAGGCCTCGATCCCCAGGGCCTTGACCAGGATTTTGATTCGCGCCTTGTACTTGTTGTCGCGCCGGCCGTGGCGGTTGTAGACCCGCAACACCGCTTCGACATAGGACAACAGGTGCTGCCAAGGCAAGCCCTCGCGAATCTGCAGGCCGAGGATCGGCGTACGCCCCAGGCCGCCGCCGACGATCACCCGCAGCAGCATCTGCCCCGACTCGTCAGGGTAAAGATAGAGGCCGATGTCGTGCATCATGATCGCTGCGCGATCCTCCTCGGCGGAGCAGATGGCGATCTTGAACTTGCGTGGCAGGAACAGGAATTCCGGGTTGATGGTCGACCACTGCCGCAGGATTTCGGCCAGCGGTCGAGGGTCGATCAACTCGTCGGCCGCCACCCCGGCAAAGGCTTCGGTGGTGATGTTGCGCACACAGTTGCCCGAGGTCTGGATCGCGTGCATCTCGACCTCGGCCAGGCGCTGGAGGATGTCCGGCACCTGGGCCAGGTCGATCCAGTTGAACTGCAGGTTCTGCCGGGTAGTGAAGTGCCCGTAGCCGCGGTCGTAATCCCGGGCAATGCTGGCCAACGTGCGCATCTGCCGGGCACTCAAGGTGCCGTAGGGAATGGCGACCCGCAGCATGTAGGCATGTTTTTGCAGGTACAGGCCGTTTTGCAGGCGCAATGGCAAGAACTCTTCCTCGCTCAAGGCACCGGCCATGAACCGCTGCACCTGATCGCGAAACTGCGCGACCCGCTCTAACACCAAGGCCCGGTCGTAGTCATCGTATTGATACATGTCGCTACCTCATCAGGATTGACCCTCGCCCCGGGGGTTTGGCGGGGTTCTTGTGTGAGGAGGACTATGGGACAACAGCTCAGCGCGTTACAGATTCAGCTAAAAACTAAAAAACCATATCAGCTCGCGGCAGATCACCGCAGACACGGGGAAAATCTGCTCCGCATTAATGCAGTTTTTCTGAGCCTGTTTTGTTTCTTCACGGTTTCCTACAGTTCGCACCATGCCAGACCGGGTGGCCTGGCAAGACTTTGCAACCGTGGAAGCAATGACCATGAGCACAGCAACAATCGGACAGGCCTATAACTACAAGGTCGTCCGCCAATTCGTCGTGGCAACCGTCGTATGGGGCGTTATCGGGATGGCGATGGGCGTGTGGATCGCCTCGCAACTGGTGTGGCCGGAGGCGAACCTCGATTTGCCCTGGACCACCTTCGGGCGCTTGCGGCCGCTGCACACCAGCCTGGTGATTTTCGGCTTTGCCGGCAGCGCGCAATTCGCCGCCAGCTACTACGCGGTGCAGCGTACCTGCCAGGTGCGACTGTACAGCGACAAGCTCGCAGCCTTCACCTTCTGGGGCTGGCAATCGGTGATCGTCAGCATGCTGGTGACCCTGCCGCTGGGCTATACCACCACCAAGGAATACGCCGAGATCGAGTTCACCGGCGCGGTATGGATGACCGTGGTCTGGGTGGCCTACGCCATCGTGTTCTTCACCACCGTGGTGCAGCGCAAGACCAAGCACATCTACGTCGGCAACTGGTTCTTCGGCGCCTTTATCGTGGTGATCGCCATGCTGCACGTGGTCAATCATCTGTCGATCCCGGTGGACTGGTTCAAGTCCTACCCGGTGTATTCCGGTGCGACCGATGCCATGGTCCAGTGGTGGTATGGGCACAACGCGGTGGGCTTCTTCCTGACCACCGGCTTCCTGGGCATGATGTATTACTTCGTGCCGAAACAGGTCGGTCGCCCGGTGTATTCCTATCGGCTGTCGATCGTGCACTTCTGGGCCTTGATCACCCTGTACATCTGGGCCGGCCCGCACCACCTGCACTACACCGCGCTGCCCGACTGGGCGCAATCGCTGGGCATGGCCATGTCGCTGATCCTGCTGGCACCGAGCTGGGGCGGCATGATCAACGGCATGATGACCCTCTCCGGCGCCTGGCATAAGTTACGCACCGACCCGATCCTGCGCTTCCTGGTGTTGTCGCTGGCGTTCTACGGGATGTCGACCTTCGAAGGCCCGATGATGGCGATCAAGACGGTCAATGCCCTGTCCCACTACACCGACTGGACCATCGGCCACGTGCATGCCGGCGCTCTGGGCTGGGTAGCGATGATCACCTTCGGCGCCACCTATCACATGATCCCGAAAATCTTCGGCCGTGAGCAGATGCACAGCATTGGCCTGATCAACGCGCACTTCTGGCTGGCGACCATCGGCACCGTGCTGTACATCGCCTCGATGTGGGTCAACGGCATCACCCAGGGCCTGATGTGGCGCGCGATCAACGACGACGGCACCCTCACCTACTCCTTCGTCGAGGCGCTGCAGGCCAGCCATCCGGGCTTCATCGTGCGGTTTGTCGGCGGGGTGTTCTTCTTGAGCGGCATGTTGCTGATGGCCTACAACACCTGGCGTACCGTGCGGGTGGCCGACGTGCGGATGGCCGAACGCGAAGCGCAGATTGCCTAGGAGGTCACCATGACCGAACTACTGCTCAACAGCCTGGGCGTGGCGTTCCTGTGGTTCGCCATCGAATACTGCCTGCGCCACCAGACCGCCAGGAGCCTGGACGAAGCCAGCCTGATCCCCTTTGCCGACGACCCTGAAGTGGCACGGCGGGTCGAACTGGCCACCGGCAAGAAAGTCAACGCCGTGGCGCCTGAGATAGCGAAACCGGGCTGGGGCAACATCGACCTCTAAGCCCTGGGCCATGTGGGAGCGGGCTTGCCCGCGAAAGCAGTGTGTCAGTCGATGATGATAGTGGCTGTACCGACGCCTTCGCGGGCAAGCCCGCTCCCACAGGAACAGCTCGTTAGCCGCGTTCGCGGGGGATCAGGCTCTGCAGCTGCTGGGCCAGGAAGTTTGCGTCAAAGGCGAAGGTATCGGGGTCTTTCAGGCCATTGGTCTTGCGCCACTGCCAGCCGCTCGAGGGCGGCTGGCACACCAGTGACACGCTGCCGTAGCGGGCCGCGGTCAAGCCCATCACCGCCAGGGAGATCAGGCCTGCCGCGCCCATCACCTCGGGCACGAACTCCACTGGCTTGCCGGCAATCAGGATGCTCAGCTTCTCGGTGTTGAAGGTCGAGCTTTCCACCGGCACGCTCGCGCCAAACGCCACATAGGCCTCACGACTGACCTCCAACAGGTCCGGTGCCTTGACCGGCGCCAGCCACTGCTCGATCTGGTCGAACAACTCAGCAATACGCGTGGCCCACACGGCCGACTGGTTTTCAAACAGCTGCTTCTTGTGCGCTTCGCTTTCTGCGTAGTGGCGAAGCATCTCACCCAGTTGCTGTACGTCGTCCATTGCGCTGTTCCTTGGATAAACCGGTGTTACGGACATTGAGCATGGCAGATGTGCGCGCCGGGCGTACGACTAACCGCCGGACGAGCGATTGCAGCGCCAGCCAATCGCGGGCACTGTAGGCCAGCACATCAACTATCAACGGGAGCACCGCATGCGCACCATCGGCCTGATCGGCGGCATGAGCTGGGAGTCCAGCGCCGAATATTATCGTCTGATCAACCAGCAGGTGCGTGACCGCCTCGGGCCACTGCGCTCCGCCCGCCTGCTGATGTACAGCGTCGACTTCGGGCCGGTCGAACAGGCCCAGCATGCTGGACGCTGGGACGACGCGGCGCAGATCCTGGTGGACGCCGCCCGTCGCTTGCAAGCCGGCGGTGCCGAGTGTGTGGTGCTCTGTACCAACACCATGCACAAGGTGGCCGGGCAGATCCAGGACGCAATCAGCGTGCCCTTCCTGCACATTGCCGACCCGGCCGGGCAAGCGGCAGAGGCTGCCGGTCACCTGAGCGTCGGCCTGCTGGGTACCGCCTTCACCATGGAACAGGACTTTCTCAAGGAGCGGCTCACGGCCCGCGGGCTGCAGGTGCTGGTGCCGGACGCGGCGGACCGCCAGGCGGTGCACCGGATCATCTACGACGAACTGTGCGTGGGAGTCATTAGCGAGGAGTCCCGCGCCACTTACCAGCGAGTGATCCAGGCCCTGGCCGAGCGCGGTGCCCAGGCGATCATCCTCGGCTGCACGGAAATCAGCCTGCTGATCAAACCCGAACACAGCGAACTGCCCCTGCTCGACACCACCGAACTGCATGCCCGTGCGGCCGTGGCCTTTGCCTTGGGCCACTGATTCAGGGGCTATGAGCGGGTGGCATTGTTGTTGCCAACAACCCTCGACACCATTAGCGGTGACACATCATTAAATATTGCAACACGCATATATAACCAGGCACTGCCCCCTCACTCAAAATAGCGTTATGTTTTCTACTCCAAGGAGATAACTTTTCACTTAAAAGGAATTAACCATGAGCACCAACCAAGAACGTTCCTTCATTGCCGAACTGCGTTGTGATGGCATCGCCATGAACTTCTTCGGCAAGTCTGCAGGATCCTCGCCCCAACTGGCGAGTTACATTTCTACATTTGAAGCCTACAACCCGCTCACTGAACGAATGGAGCGATTGGCCAGCCGCAAGCTACCAAAGCTCACGGTGTACTTCGAATACATTGGTGATGCCTACCGCTTGCAAATCCTCACACGCCCCTATGACAAGCAATATGTCACCAAAAACAGCGTTACCCCCTTGATGGCGTCCCCAGAAGCCGGTGACGGCACAACGTTGTTCAAGCTTCTCGATAGCAGCCACAACACCATCACACTGGATAACCTGAGTTCAGATAACGCCACCATCCATTTACAAATACGCAATGCCGCCACCATCAAAAAAGCACTCGGCGCACCTATCTACAGGTACTATTTTCACGACATAGTTGGCGACATTGCAACATTCAACCTAAAGATACTTGAAAGAAACATAGCATCATCTGAAAGTGTCGATTCCTACAACTAAAACGTCGTATCGGCGGCCGCCGAAATTTAATAAATGTAATGTATAGCCCATGAAAAAGCCCCGCATCTTTCGATACGGGGCTTTTTCATTCAACGCTCAATCAGGCAGTGGCAGGCACTGCCGCTTGACCGCTCAACGCCAGGTCCAGCAGTTCACGGTTGGCTACCGCGTACATGGCGTAGTCGGTGCCGCTGGCGGCACGGATTTCCACCAGCATGGCACGCCAGCGGTCGATCATCCCTTCGTGTTGCTCCATCCACAGGGCCAGGCGTGTTTCCACGTCCAGGCTACCGTCGCCCTGCTGCAGGACGGAGATGGTGATCGCCCGCTGTTGCCAGTCGACGTCATCTCGGAAAGCTTCACGGGCCAGTGCCTGCCAGTTGTTTTCCACCGGCAGAGCGCTGATCTGTTGCAGGTACCAGGTGATGTCCAGTGCGCTGCCCACGGCGAAGTAGGCCTTGGCCACGTCCGCTGCGTTCTGCCCGGTGACATCCGAGGCCTCGATGATCGGCAGCAGGGTGTACAGGTGGGTAGTGCCTGCAACCATGCGCGCCAGCAACTCCGGCACGCCAGCATCGACGTACGCGGTGTAGCGGGTCTGCCAGCCTTCGCGGGTCGGGCCTTCCAGCAGTTCGTCGAGCTTGAGGCCCAGGGCTGCCAGGTGCGGACCGAAATGCGCGACGTCACGCGCCGCGTTCTGCTCGTTGCGACGGGTACGCAGGAACCAGCGTGTGGCACGACGGCCCAGGCGCATCAGTTCATCCATCAGTTCCAGTTGCACGTCGGCGCTGACTTGGTAGTCCAGCGCTTCAATCTGGCGGAACCAGTGCGGGAGGTGGAAAATGTCGCGCACGATCACATAGGCGCCGGCCACGTTCGCCGGGCTCATGCCGGTCGACTCTTTGAGTCGCTGCACGAAGGTGATGCCCATGTGGTTGACCAGGTCGTTGGCGATCTGGGTGCTGACAATCTCGCGCTTCAGACGGTGACGACGCATGGCTTCGGAGAACTTGCTCACCAGGGTCGGCGGGAAAGCGGTTTCCATGTCGCGGGTCAGGTAGTCGTCATCCGGCACCAAGGAGCCCAACAGCTGCTCCTTGAGGTCGATCTTGCTGTAGGAGATCAGCACCGACAGCTCGGCACGGGTCAGGCCATGGCCTGCCGCAACGCGCTCGTTGATGGCGTCTTCCGACGGCAGGAACTCGATGGCGCGATCCAGCTTGCCACGGCCTTCCAGATCGTTCATCAGGCGCTTGTATTCGGCAATCCGCGGCAAGGCGCGACGGGCTGCCAGGGACAGGGCCTGGGTCTGCTTGTAGTTGTTGCCCAACACCAGGCCACCGACTTCGTCGGTCATGCTCGCCAGCAACTGGTTGCGTTGCTTGTCGGTCATGTCGCCGGCCTGCACCACTTCGTTGAGCAGGATCTTGATGTTCACTTCGTGGTCGGAGCAGTCCACGCCACCGGCGTTGTCGATGAAGTCGGTGTTGGAGCCGCCGCCATTGAGGCCGAACTCGACACGACCCAGTTGGGTCATGCCCAGGTTACCGCCCTCGCCCACGACCTTGCAGCGCAGTTCGTTGCCGTTGACCCGCAGTGCATCGTTGGCCTTGTCGCCGACATCGGCGTGGCTTTCGCTGCTGGCCTTGACGTAAGTCCCGATGCCGCCGTTCCACAACAGATCCACCGGTGCCTTGAGCAAGGCATTGAGCAGTTCGGTCGGGGTCAGCTTGTCGGCTTGAATGTCGAAGCGCTCTTTCATCTGCGGGGAAATCGCGATGCTTTTTGCGCTACGGGAGAAGATCCCGCCGCCTTCGGACATGATGCTGGTGTCGTAGTCCGACCAGGCCGAACGCGGCAGGTCGAACAGACGCTGACGTTCAGCGAAGCTGTTGGCAGGCGTAGGGTTCGGGTCGATGAAGATGTGCAGGTGGTTGAACGCCGCCACCAGTTGCAGGGTCTCGGACATCAACAGGCCGTTACCGAACACGTCGCCGGCCATGTCGCCGACACCGACCACGGTGATGCTGTCTTTCTGTACATTGATGCCGCGCTCGCGGAAGTGACGCTGCACGCCAACCCACGCGCCCTTGGCGGTAATCCCCATTTTCTTGTGGTCGTAACCGGCGGAGCCGCCGGAAGCGAACGCATCACCCAGCCAGAAGCCGTAGTCGATGGCGATACCGTTGGCGATGTCGGAGAAAGTCGCAGTGCCCTTGTCCGCAGCCACCACCAGGTACGGGTCATCGTCGTCATGACGCACGACGTTGGCCGGCGGCACCAGGGCGCCGTCCTTCAGGTTGTCGGTGATGTCCAACAGGCCCGAAATAAAGATGCGGTAGCAGGCGATGCCCTCGGCCGCAATTTCGTCACGGCTGCCACCCAGTGGCAGGCGACGCGGCAGGAAGCCGCCCTTGGCGCCGACGGGCACGATGACCGAGTTCTTCACTTGCTGGGCTTTTACCAGGCCCAGGACTTCGGTGCGGAAGTCTTCTTCACGGTCCGACCAGCGCAGGCCGCCACGCGCCACAGTACCGAAGCGCAGGTGCACGCCTTCGACGCGCGGCGAGTACACGAAGATTTCGAACTTCGGTACCGGCTTTGGCAGCTCTGGAATCTGGTGCGGGTTGAACTTGAAGCTGAAGTACGACTTGTTATGGCCGTTGGCGTCAGTCTGGTAGAAGTTGGTACGCAGGGTGGCCTTGATCAGGTCCAGGTAGCGCCGCAGGATACGGTCTTCGTTGAGCACCTGGACGTCGTCCAGGGCGCTGAGGATCGCGTGCTCCAGGCGTTGCTGCTTGTCTTCCAGATCGTCGCCCGAGAGCTTGCGCGCCAGGTAGAAACGGGTCTTGAACAACCGGGTCAGCTCACGAGCGATGTCGGTGTGGTTGTTCAGGGTGCTGGCGATGTAACCCAGGTCGAAGCCCAGGCGGATCTGCTTCATGTAACGCGCATAGGCACGCAGCAGCGCCACGTCACGCCACGGCAGGCCGGCCGTCAGCACCAGGCGGTTGAAGGCATCGTTCTCGGCATCGCCACGCACGATGTGCACGAACGCGTCCTGCAACGTGTCGTTGAGCTGCTGGATGTCCAGTTCCAGGCCTTCGGCAGCGGTGAAGGCGAAGTCGTGGATCCAGAACTCGCGACCACCGTTGTGGCGCAGGCGGTACGGGAACTCACCCAGCACGCGCAGGCCGAGGTTCTCCAGGATCGGCAGGACGTCGGACAGGGCCAGCGGGGTGTCGGCGTGATACAGCTTGCAGTGCAGCTCGCGCTGGCCGGAGACCTGGCCCAGCGGCTGGTAGAAGCTCATCACCAGCGGATTTTTTTCGTTCAGGCTGAGCAGGTGCTGCATGTCGACCACGGCCGAGTGCGCGGCAAAACGCTCACGGTAGCCGGCCGGGAAGCCTTTCGGGAAGTCGGCCAGCACGTTGGTGCCGTGAGCTTCGCCGAAGCTTTCCACGACCAGGCTGGCGTAGTCGTCCTGCCAGCTGCGGCAGGCCTGCACCACTTCTTTTTCCAGCAGCAGCGGGTCGATGTCCAGGCGGTTCTTCGGGTCAACCCGCAGAATCAGTTGCACACGGGCCAGCACGGACTCGGAGAAGAAGGTCCAGAACTCGCAATCGCTGGCTTTCAGGCGATCCATCAGCACTTGCTGGATCTTCTGCCGCACTTCAGTGGAGTAGATGTCGCGCGGCACGTAGGCCAGGCAGTAGCAGAAGCGACCGTAAGGGTCTTTGCGCAGGAATACGCGGATCTTGTTGCGTTCCTGGATCTGCACGATCGACATCACGGTGCTGAACAGCTCGTCCACCGGGGTCTGGAACAGGTCGTCGCGAGGCAGTACTTCCAGCACCTGGGCCAGTTCCTTGCCCAGGTGGGCCTTGGCCTGGAAGCCAGAGCGCTGCTCGATGATCTCGACCTTGCGGCGGATGTAAGGAATCACCCGTACGCTTTCGCCATACACCGAGGAGGTGTACAGGCCCATGAAGCGGCATTCCTTGATGACGTTGCCATCGGCATCGATCTGGCGGATCGACACGTAGTCAGGGTACGCAGGACGGTGCACCCGGCTTGGGTGGGCGGCCTTGGCGAACGACAGCGGGGACGCTTCGCGCAGGTAGTTCACGGCGTAGTCTTCGATGCGCAGGTCTTCGGCGGTGAGGCCGGCGCGCAGCAGCTTGGTCAGACCGAGGAAGGAGTCCTGGTCATATTCGATGTGACCGCCGTCCTGGTCTTCGCGAACCACGAACTCTTCGTAGCCGAGGAAGGTGAAGTGGTTGCCCACCAGCCATTCGAGGAAGCTCTTGATCTCGCCCTTCTCGTCAGCGGCGATGGTGAACTGGCTGGTGTCGACGCCGTCGATCAGCTCCTGGACCTTGGCTTTCATCGGCTCGAAATCGGCGACCGCCACGCGGACCTCGCCGAGCACCTGCTCCAATTCCTTGCTCAGGACATTGAGCTCGGCGGCGTTGGCGCAACGGTCGATTTCCAGGTACATCAGCGATTCTTGCTGGATGCCTTCGCCCTGGGTGCCTTTGGGCAGGATTTCCAGCAACTCGCCCTTGGCCCCGCGACGCACGCTCAGCACGGTGGTCTGCAGGGTATGGATGCTGTAGCCGCGACGGTTCAGCTCGGTACGCACCGAGTCCACCAGGAATGGCAGGTCGTGGTGCAGCACTTCGACCGCGGTGTGGGTCGACTGCCAGCCATGGCGTTCGTAATCTGGGTTGTAGACGCGCACTTGCGGCTGCGCGTGATCAAAGCGCTCAAGCAGGCGCCAGGCGGAAAGTGTGCAGCCGGCGAGGTCGGACAACCGGCGCTGGGTCAGTTCATCAAGAGAAATAATGCCGAAGAATTGTTCAGCGAACAGCGCCACTTGTGGCAGTGCCTGTTCACTGATGTGCTGCGCCAGTGCCGCTTGCAGTTGGTGCTGGAAGTCGGCTTTGCTGGCTGCGGTGAAGAACGCCATCTGTGGTACTCCGCTTGGGCTTGTTATTGATGGAAGCGTCGCGTACTAAACCCCTGTTCGGGGCAACCTGTCACCCGGTCCCTGATTCTCGGGCAGAGGAAACAGGGCGACAGGTGGGTGAAGCTGGACGAGACACTCAGGTCACATTCACCTTCCAAGGATGGGCATCTGCAAAAACGACTGCCGGGCAACCCGGCAATGTCTTTACAGGTGTCCATCCGTTGCGCAGCTTAACGAGTGCGGCAAGGCCCGTGCTTGCGATGCTGCGACATATTCGGTCATCGGTACGCAGCCCCGCGGCGGGGCCTCGAACAACACTAGCAGGCGTGGCGGAAAATGGCGGTTTTATCCCAGGAATTACGGGGTTTGCGTATTGGAAATGACTGGATCTTGAGATTTGTTCACGGCAGGTTTCCTGACATTTGAGTCAGGGCGGCGATCAATCTTGCACCTCATAAACCGCCTGAAACCGGCTGACCGTCGCGCAGTCATAGCAGGTGGTCTGCAGGATCACCTTGTCCATCCAGACATCGATGTTGCAGGAGTCACACTCGCGGCAGAACAGTTGTGCGGATGGTTGCCCTGCTTCGTAGCCGGTTTGGCTGGCAAAAAATCGCGGGAGCAATTGTTCGCGCCAGTACACACCGGGGGACGTGGCAAAACCGGCGCCGCTGTCCTTGAGGACCACGTCGTAAAACAAGCGATGCAGTGCCGATTTGGCTACCCGCGAATCACGATAGGAGGGTCGCCGCCAGCCTTCGGCCAGGGCATGTTGGGCGGTGCCCAGCATATAGCCGGGAATGGTATTGGCGGCGTGGGTGCGGCCTTTGGAGTTGCCCGTGGCAAAAAAGTGCGCGGCATTTTTGACTGCCAGTTTGGCGAAGTAGTAAATCTCGCTCACGGAGAAGTCCTGCAAGAGCTGACCTATTACCGCTTCACCATGACTGGCGGCGGAAAACACCAGGTCAACTTCCTCGGCCAACACCCGGATATAACTTAACGACTCTTCCCGGGCCAGACTGAACATCAGGCTATACAACTCACTCTTCCACGCGATTGGAATAAAACCGGACAACTCCTGGTACAACGTTCCATACAGTTCGTCACACGGGCAACGCACACCGGTTTCAAGGGCGACATTGGGCAACCAGCGCACTGCACAGAACCGCCGGATCTGGTAGCCGGCCATAGGATCGAATGCCTGGATGTCCGAGTCGGCGTCTACTCGCAGCACGCCTGCCTGGTAAAGGTTTTTCAACAACTCTTCAGCGGTCGCTGCACTAGGGGCCAGGCTCTCGTTGCGGTTCGCCCCTTCCAGCGGAGCGATGCTGTCGTTGCCTGGCTTGAGTCCTTCGAGCAACGCCAGCAGGGTGAGTTTCTGCATGAAGCCCAGGCTGGCATAGGCCAGCGGTGCAACGCCCGGCGTATAACGGCTGAGCAGCTCCTCGCGGTTGCGCGCAGCCTCGGTGGCGATCTCCTGCTGCCGGACTTCGTAGCAAGCAGTACAGGTGCAATGGCTATGACGCCGGTACTGGCCGGCCGGGACTAGACGGTGCTCACAACTGACACACTTGAACGCTGGCCTGAGAGACGCCGGGGTGCCCTTGGCGTATCTCTTCGCCCACATCGGCAGGTCGCAGTAGGGGCACTTCAGTTGTTTATCGAGCAGCGGCGGCAATACCGTCAGTAAACTTCTGACCGCCACCGGGATTCTGTACTCGGCAATCAGCTCGCTGGTTTTCTCTCCGGCCAGATATCGCTGGTAAAGCTGCTCTATTTCCTCTTCGGACAGATGCTTTACCTCGCCCAACAACTCGAAATACGGTTTCATTCAAAGCTTTCCCCTTCAATAAATTTACCCTGCACTCCCTTGCTCTGAAGGCACAAACGTAAGGGACATAGCGTGCTGCAAACAAGCAATAACTGCGCAACTTGTTATTATTCCTACGCCCTCCTTTACCCCTACAACAACAGCGGAAAGTTCAATCACACAATAGATATTTAACTTAAGGAAAACGCCTACAGGCTGCACTTGGGCGACCCAGCCAGCGTCCGACTTCAAGCATCACCAACACAAAACTAGCGAAGCAAAAAATGCCCGGGGCTGGCAAAATCCCCCTTTGCCTGCCAACACCGCGCCCCGCGCCAGGACTGCTCACATGCAACTGACTACCGCCCACCTGATCGCCAACCCGTGCGATGACGAAGAAGACAACCTGGCCATGCTGTGCTGCCACAGCGATCAGGGCGACATGTTCCTGATGACCCGCTACCCGGACGAAGACGAGCTGGAAATCACCCTCGATGGCGACCCCTCGACCCTGGACGGCGTCAAGGTCACTCTCAGCCCTACCCGCCTGCTGATCGAAATCGCCGCGGCCGACGCCGATGCCCTGAACGGTGACGATCACCTGGAAATCCTCCACAGCACCGCCGCATCTGACCTGGCCGAAGTTGAAGAAACCCTGCAGAACATCCTCAAGGGCACCGGCACCTACTTGAGCGAGCTGTAACGGCCAGCTGATTTCTTGACAAGAAATCAGCGCACGGGCATTGTCTGACAACCTGACCTACGAGCCACACTCCTCATGCTTCAGCTACAGCGCCCCGACTCTCTGGTTGAACGAGTGGTCAATGCGATCCGCGAAGAAATCGAATCCGGTCGCCTGACCGCCGAATCGCGCCTGCCTACCGAACAGCAACTGACCGAACAACTGAATGTCAGTCGCTCGGTGGTGCGTGAGGCCGTGGCTCAGCTCAAGGCCGATGGCATCCTGATCAGTCGCCGCGGGCTGGGCTCGTACATTTCCCAGAACCCCAACGGCACAGTGTTCCGTTTTCCTAGCCAGAAAGGCCGCAAGCCCGACCTGGTGCAACTGTTCGAAATGCGCCTGTGGACCGAAACCCAGGCCGCCTCCATCGCGGCCCAGCGCCGCGACGACGCGGACCTGTTGCGCATGCGCAGCGCCTTGGAGGAAATGCACGATAAGCGCAGCGACTTTGCTGCAGCAGCCCTGGCCGACGTCGAGTTCCACCGGGCTATCGCCGATGCCAGCAAGAACGACTACTTCGTGGCCTTCCACGATTTCCTGCGTGGCCAACTGGCCGAAGCCCGACGCAGGGCGTGGGAAAACTCTGCAGCACACTCGGTAGGCGGCTCGGCCGATGCCGGACGCGAACACCAAGCCCTATACGAAGCCATCGCCGCTGGCGACCGCACCCAGGCGGCCGCCTGTGCCGAAGCGCACCTGCGCGCAGCGGCCAAGCGCCTGAAGATCGACCTGCCCAGCATCGACTGAATACCGGCAACACCGAGGACGCCACGACTGGCGTCTTTTTTACCGAATACTTTGTCTGACAACCTGATAAGCAGACTCTCTGCCAGCAATCCAAGGTGACACCTGCATGATTTATGACTATTGCATCATCGGCGGCGGCATCGTCGGCCTCGCCACCGCCATGGCGCTGCTCGAACGCCAGCCCGGCGCCTCGTTGCTGATCCTGGAAAAGGAAGCGGTGCTGGCGCAACACCAGACCGGGCACAACAGTGGCGTGATCCACGCCGGCATCTACTACGCCCCCGGCAGCCTCAAGGCCGACCTGTGCAAGCGTGGCGCCGAGGCGACCAAGGCGTTCTGCACCGAGCACCAGATCAAGTTCGACGTCTGCGGCAAGTTGTTGGTGGCCTCGACGCCGCTGGAAGTCAGCCGCATGCATGCCCTGTATGAGCGCTCGAAACAGAACGGTCTGAAAGTCGAGCAACTGGATGCGGCCGAACTGCGCCGCCGCGAGCCAAACATCGTCGGCCTGGGCGGACTGTTTCTCGATGCCACCGGGATTGTCGACTACCGCCAGGTATGCCAGGCCATGGCTCGGGTCATCGAGGCCGCAGGCGGCGAAATCCGCCTGCAGACCAGCGTTACCGCGATTAGCGAAAGCGCCGACAGCGTCACCGTCAGCAGCCTCGACCAGGTCTGGCAGGCCCGGCAACTGGTGGCGTGCGCCGGCTTGCAATCCGACCGCCTGGCAAAGCTGGCCGGGGTCAAGATTGACCATCAGATCATTCCGTTCCGTGGCGAGTACTACCGCCTGCCAGCGTCCAGGAATGAGATCGTCAACCACCTGATCTACCCGATTCCCGACCCGGAGCTGCCGTTCCTCGGCGTGCACCTGACGCGGATGATCGATGGCAGTGTCACGGTCGGCCCCAACGCCGTACTGGGCCTGGGCCGGGAGAACTATCGCAAGTTCTCGATCAACTGGCGCGACGTCGCCGAGTACGCGAGCTTTCCGGGCTTCTGGAAAACCATCTGGAACAACCTCGGCTCCGGCACCACGGAAATGAAGAACTCGCTGTTCAAGCGCGGCTACCTGGAACAGTGCCGCAAATACTGCCCGTCGCTGGAAGTCGACGACTTGCTGCCCTATGAGGCCGGGATCCGCGCCCAGGCGGTCATGCGCGACGGCACCCTGGTGCATGACTTCCTGTTCGCCGAGACGCCGCGCATGGTCCACGTGTGCAACGCCCCTTCGCCGGCCGCGACCTCGGCCATTCCCATCGGCCAGATGATCGCAGAGAAAATCCTCAAGAATCGCTGAACCCCGCTGCACGGGTGGCTTCACCCACTAAAAAATAACTACAAAGACCCACAAGGAAATCACCGATGTCGGTACATCAAGCGGCCCCGACCGCCCCGGAAACTCCGCTGCAAAAGCAAAAACGCCTGCGCAAGGTGGCTGCCGCGACAATCTTCGGCTCGATGCTGGAGTGGTACGACTTCTACCTGTACGCCACCATGGCGGCGATCGTCTTCTCGAAAATCTTCTTTGATCCGAGCAACCCCGCAGTCGCCTCGCTGCTGGCCTTCTCGACTTTTGCCATTGGCTTTATCGCCCGTCCGTTCGGCGGCATTCTGTTTGGCTACCTGGGCGACCGTTTCGGCCGCAAGCAAGTACTGGTCATCACCTTCTGCATGATGGGCGTGTGCACCACCCTGATCGGGCTGATTCCCAGCTATGCCGCGATTGGCATCTGGGCGCCGATCATCCTGGTGCTGGTGCGGATCATCCAGGGCCTGGGCGCGGGTGCCGAACTGTCTGGCGCTGCGGTCACTTCCTACGAACACGCCAGCGAAGGCAAGCGCGGCAGCCAGGGTGCCTGGCCGGCCCTGGGCCTGAACCTGGGCTTGCTCCTGTCGTCGCTGACCGTCTACGTGCTGACCATGAATGGCAACGACTTCCTGCTGTCCGGCGGCTGGCGCATTCCGTTCATCTGCAGCATCGTCCTGGTGGGTGTAGGCCTGTGGGTGCGTCGCAGCATTCCGGAAACCCCGCAGTTCAAGGAACTCGACGCCACTGTTGCCAAGGAACAGGTTTCGCCGCTCAAGTTGCTGTTCAGAAATGACATGAAGGGCCTGGTGGTGGTGCTGTTCGTAGCGATTGGCTACAACGCCCTGAGCTACATCTTCAAGACCTTCTCCCTGGCTTACCTGACCCAGTTCAAAGGTGTCGAAGCCCACGTCACCTCGTTGTCGGTGACCATTGCCAGCCTGGTGGCGATCGTTGCCGTGCCGTGCTTCGGCTGGCTCTGCGACAAGTGGAGCAGCAAAAAAGTGCTGATGCTCGGCGGTGTGCTCTCGGCGCTGTTCGCCTATCCGTTCCTGACCCTGCTCAACACTGGCGAGCCGCTGATGATCTACCTGGCCATTGCTATCGGCACCGGGATCCTCGCGCCCATGATGTTCGCGCCCCAGGGCTCGTTCCTCAGCCGGCAGTTCCCGACCCAGACTCGTTCTTCGGGGTTTGGCACCGGCCGTGAAATCGGCACCGCGATCGCCGGTGGTCTGGCGCCTTTGGGTGGGCTGGCGTTGGTGGCTAACTCGGCGACCCACTCTACCGATGGCGTGGCGGTGATTTTGCTGATTTCCGGGGTACTGGTGGTGGTGTTTGCGCTGTTTGACCAGGGGCGTAAGCATTCGAGCTTCAAGAACTGATTACGGGTTGGGGTCGCGCGTATGGGGGCATATCCGTTTCTGCGGTGAGGCCTGATCAGGCCAGCTCCCATAGGCTTGGTGAGTGTATGCAACATCCTGAGCCCCCAACACCATTGTAGGAGCGAGCTTGCTCGCGATGGTCTCGAGAGCGCTGGGTTCATCCTGAATGCCTGCGTTATCGTTGACGACCATCGCCAGTTCAAGCCGCAAGCGGGCGCCCGCTCCTACAGTGGTTGCGGCTGCCCACTGGAAAAACCTGGCCGCCGTGCTTTTGATCTTGATGCACAGCCCGAACGTCAGTGGCAAGAACGCTAGGTTACTTGCGCCCACCTACTTATTTGCAGATTTTTCCCCGGTGCCGTTAGTCGCCAGGGGCCCGGATAGATTAAAGTAGCAGCCCCCGCCCGGGCGCTCTTGATGCTGTGTACCCCGGGCCTCTTCCAGGAACACTCGACGATGGAACACCGTGAAGCGCTGCTGGCGCTGCGAACCTTTCTTTCCACGCAGATTCTCGGCCAGGAAAAACTCATCGAGCGTTTGCTCATCGCCTTGCTCGCCGACGGCCATATGCTGGTCGAGGGCGCACCGGGCCTGGCCAAGACCAAGGCCATCAAAGAGCTAGCCGAAGGGATCGAAGCCCAGTTCCATCGTATCCAGTTCACCCCCGACCTGTTGCCCGCCGACATCACTGGCACCGAAATCTATCGCCCGGAAACCGGCAGCTTCGTGTTCCAGCAAGGGCCGATCTTCCACAACCTGGTGCTGGCCGACGAGATCAACCGGGCTCCGGCCAAGGTCCAGTCGGCGCTGTTGGAGGCTATGGCTGAGCGCCAGGTCAGTGTCGGGCGCAGCACTTACGAGCTGTCACCGCTGTTCCTGGTGATGGCCACGCAGAACCCGATCGAGCAGGAAGGCACCTATCCGCTGCCCGAAGCCCAGCTCGACCGCTTCCTGATGCACGTAAAAATCGGCTTCCCGGACGCCGCCGTCGAGCGACGGATCCTGCAACAGGCACGCGGTGAAGCGCTCAATGGCGAAACCAAACCCGAACGTCGAGTCAGCCAGCAAGCGATTTTTGCCGCGCGCAAGGAAATCCTCGGCTTGTACATGGCCGACGCCGTGGAGGAGTACCTGGTCCAACTGGTGATGGCCACCCGCACACCGGGCAAGTTCGACCCGGAAATGGCCGAATGGATTGCCTACGGCGCCAGCCCGCGGGGTTCGATTGCCCTCGACCGCTGCGCCCGGGCCCACGCCTGGCTGGCTGGCCGCGACTTCGTCAGCCCCGAGGACATCCAGGCGGTACTGTTCGACGTGTTGCGCCACCGCATCATTTTGTCCTTCGAAGCCGAAGCCGCCGGTATCGACCAGGACCGCGTGGTCCAGCGGATTCTCGACGTCGTAGCCGTCGCTTGACCCCGATGAGCACCCCCGCAGCGCCCGAGCCGGGCATCCGTGTCAGCCTCTCGGAGCTGATCGAGATGCGCCATCGCGTGCGCGAAGTCCAGCTGTTTTCCACACCGAGCCAGCGCAGCCCGCTGATCGGCCTGCACCACTCCAAGCTACGCGGGCGTGGCGTGGACTTCGACCAGGTGCGGGTCTACCAGGCTGGCGACGACGTGCGCACCATCGACTGGCGCGTCACCGCACGCACCCAGGAACCCCACACCAAGCTGTTTCACGAAGAACGCGAACGCCCGATCTTCATCATGGTCGAGCAAAGCCGCCGCTTGTTTTTCGGTTCTGGGCTGATGTTCAAGTCAGTCCTCGCCGCCCAGGCCGCGAGCCTGATCGGCTGGGCCGCGCTCGGCCACAACGACCGGGTGGGCGGACTGGTCTATGGCGACAACGAACACTACGAGATCAAACCACGACGCAGCAAACAGAGCCTGCTGCAGTTGCTCAACCGCCTGGTGCGAGTCAATCAGAGCCTGAGCACCGAAGGTGAACCGCCCAGCGACGACCTCGGCATGGCCCTGCGTCGCGCCCGGGAAGTGTTGCGCCCCGGCAGCCTGGTGATCGTGATCTGCGACGAGCGCGCCCTGACCGAGGGCGCCGAGCAGCAGCTGAGCCTGCTGTCACGCCACTGCGACCTGTTGCTGCTGCCGCTGTCCGACCCCTTGGACCACGCCCTCCCCGCCGCCGGCCTGTTGCGCTTTGCCGAGCGCGGCGCGCAACTGGAGCTCGACACCCTGAACGTCGAACTGCGCCAGAGCTATCGCGCCCAGGCCGAAGCGCGGATCGCCCGCTGGGAGTTGCTGGCGCAAAAACTGCGGGTGCTGCTGATGCCACTGAGCACCCAGAGCGAAATGGTCGAGCAACTGCGCGAATACCTCAACCCGCAACGCCCGGGGAAAAGCCAATGAGCAGCCTCGAGCAACTGCAACCGCTGATGACGCCCCCGCCGATCCCGTTCTGGCCGCCTGCCCCGGGCTGGTGGCTGTTGCTCCTGCTGCTGCCTGCGCTCGGCTTTGGCCTGTGGCAGTTGCGCCGGTTGCTGCCGGTCAAGCGCAACCTGGTGCGCGCCGACCAACCTCTGGACCCACTGCGGGTCGCGGCGCTGGCCGAGCTGGCGCAGATGCCCAAGCCCTACGACGGCGCACCGGCCGGGGCCTGGCTGCAACAACTCAACGGGTTGCTCAAGCGCCTGTGCCGCAACGACTATCCCTACAGCCAGAGCCACACCCTCAACGGCCGCAAATGGCTGGCGTTCCTCGATAACCGTTGCCCCGCTGCCGGCCTCACCCGCTGGATGATCCTGGTCGAAGGCGCCTACAAGCCGGAATGCAAACTCGATGACAAGGCCATCGCCGGCCTGACCCAGGCCATCGACACCTGGATCCGCAAACATGTTTGAGTTCGCCTGGCCGTGGATTTTCGCCTTGCTGCCGCTGCCGTGGCTGATGCGCGTGCTGCTGCCGGTGGCCGACAGTGGCGAGCCGGCGCTCAAGGTCAGCTTCCTCAGCGACCTTGAAGGCCTGGCGCGCCGTCGCGCCCGAGCCAACCTGCCGGCCTGGCGCCAGCAGGCACCGTTCATACTCCTGTGGTTGCTGCTGCTGGTAGCCGCTGCCCGCCCGCAATGGCTGGGTGAGCCGTTGCCAATCGCCGCCAGTGGCCGCGATTTGCTGGTGGCCATCGATGTGTCCGGCTCGATGGACTTTCCCGACATGCAGTGGCAAGGCGAAGACGTCAGCCGCCTGGAATTGGTCCAACACCTGCTGGGCGACTTTCTCGAGCAGCGCGATGGTGACCGGGTCGGCCTGATCCTGTTCGGCAGCCAGGCCTACCTGCAGGCCCCGCTGACGTTCGACCGCCGCACCGTGCGGGTCTGGCTCGACGAGGCGCGGATCGGCATCGCCGGCAAGAACACCGCCATTGGCGACGCCATCGGCCTGGCCCTCAAGCGCCTGCGCCAGCGTCCGGCGCAAAGCCGAGTGCTGATCCTGGTCACCGATGGCGCCAACAATGGCGGCGAAATCGATCCCCTGACAGCCGCACGCCTGGCAGCCGAAGAAGGCGTGAAAATCTACCCTATCGGCATCGGCGCCGACCCGGAACAAACCGGGACCCTGGGCCTGCTCGGCCTCAACCCGAGCCTGGACCTTGACGAGCCGGCGCTCAAGGCAATTGCCGAGGCCACCGGCGGGCGCTACTTCCGCGCCCGCGACGGTGCCGAGCTGGAGGCGATCAAGCAGACCCTCGACGAACTGGAACCGGTGATCCAGCAACCCACCCAGGCCCGCCCCGCCCAGGCGTTGTACAGCTGGCCATTGGCGGCAGCGTTGCTGATGAGCATGCTGCTGGCGATTCGCGAACGCTGGCCGCACAACCCACTGCAACGCCTGTTGAATTCATCGCACTTTCTGCAACAGCACCCGGACTGGCGCCAACGGCTCAAACGCCTGCGTCTGCGGAGGCGTCGATGATCGCCCTCTGGCCCCATTGGTTCCGCCCCTGGTGGTTACTGCTGCTGCCGCTGCTGGGCTGGTTGCTGTGGCAACTCTGGCACCGGCAAAAACGTGCCGGGCGCTGGCAGATGATCCTGCCGCCGGCCTTTCACGCCGCACTGCTCAAGGGTGGCAGTGGCCGTGAGAGCAAGACCCCGTGGATCGTCCTCGGCCTGGCGTGGCTGCTGGCCGTGCTGGCGCTGCTCGGTCCGAGCTGGGACCGGGTCGAACAGTCCGCGCAAAAACCTGCCGACCCGCTGGTGGTATTGCTCGAACTGACCCCGCAAATGCTCGCCACCGACGTCACGCCGACGCGCCTCGAGCAAGCGCGGCGCAAACTACTCGACCTGCTGCAGAGCCGCAGCGATGCGCAAACCGCAATCGTCGTGTATTCCGGCAGCGCCCACACCCTGGTGCCGCTGTCGGATGACCTGGCCACCAGCCGCAACCTGCTCGAAGCCCTCAAGCCCTCGATCATGCCGCAAGTCGGCCAGCGCGCCGACCTCGCCGTGGCCAAGGCACTGACCTTGCTGGAGCGTGGCGCCCTGGGCCAGGGACGAATCCTGTTGATCGGCTCGTCTCTAAGCGAACAGGAGCGCCAGGGTATTCGCCAGGCCCTGCGCGGGCAGGCCCCGCAGTGGTTGATGCTGGGCATCGGCACGCCCCAGGGTGCACCTGTCACCGCCGAGGATGGCAGCTTCCTCAAGGACGCCCAGGGCGCGATCCTGGTGCCACGCCTGGACAGCCCGAGTTTAAAAGCCTTTGCCAATGAGCTGGGCGGCCGCTATCGCCAGGCGCGGGTGGATGACAGTGACCTGCGCGGCCTGGGCCTGTTTGACGCACCCCACAGCCTGCGTGAAGACGGCCAGACCTTGCGCCTCGACACTTGGGCCGACCAGGGCTATTGGCTGTTACTACCGCTGTTGCTGCTCGCCGCCTGCGCCGGGCGCAGGGGCTGGCTGTTGTGCCTGCCGCTGTTGTTCATGCTGCCGCAACCGAGCCAGGCCTTCGAGTTCAACGACCTGTGGTTGCGCCCTGATCAACAGGGCCTGCACCTGCTCCGCCAGAAGCAGCCGCTGGCCGCCGCCGAGCATTTCCAGGACCCGCAATGGCAAGGGGTGGCGCTGTACGAGGCCGGCCAGTATGCCGCGGCCGCCGAACGTTTCGCCCAGGGCAGCGACGCCCGGGCCCACTACAATCGCGGCAACGCCCTGGCCAAGAGCGGTGAACTGGAAGCGGCGCTGGATGCCTACGAGCAAGCCCTGGAGCAACAACCGGAATTGCGCCCGGCACAAACCAACAAAGCCCTGGTCGAGGCGCTGATCAAGCAGAACGCCACGCCGCCTGCCACCGAGCCAGAACCAACCAGTGAGGAAACCCCGCCAGCCGGTGCACAAACACCGCCGCCGGGGACTGCGACACCGCCTTCCAGCAGCGCAGAACAGCCCGCCGAGACCCCGAGCGAGCCAGCCGAACCCGTGGTGGAGAATCCAGCCGAGCCGCAACCCGACCCCGACCACCCGCCCCAGCCGGGTGATAATGAAGTGCCGGGCAGTGAGCTGGGCGACGAGCGAACCACCACCCCACCGCTGAGCAGCGCCGATAACGACTTCAATGGCGAACACCGCGAAGCGCTGGAACAATGGCTGCGTAAAATCCCCGATGAACCGGGAGAACTGCTCAGACGCAAGTTCTGGTACGAACAGCAACAACATCAAGATCAGGGAAAAACTCGATGAACCGCTGCACCGCACTCTTGCTCGGCCTGCTGTTCTGCACCCTGCAAACCCAGGCGGCGGGCCTGGTCGCCAGCGTCGACCGCAACCAACTGAGTTCCGGGGAAACGGTAGAGCTGACCCTGGAATCCAACGATGTCACGCTTTTCGGCAAACCCGACCTGAGTGCCCTGGAGGCGCAGTTCGAAGTACGCGGCACCCGTCAGGTCAACCAATTGACCAGCCTCAACGGCGAAAATCACGCCACCACCCGCTGGATCATCACCCTGCTGCCCAAGCTCACCGGCAGCGTGGTAATTGCGCCGTTGCAACTGGGGGAATTCACCAGCGAACCGATTGAGCTGACCGTGGTGCAAAGCCAGACCCAGGACACCCCGAGCAAACTGGCACCGGTGTTCGTCGAGGCCAGCCTGGATCAGGACAGCGTCTACGTGCAGGCCCAGGCCATCCTGACCCTGCGCATCTACCACTCGGTGTCGCTGTACGACGACAGCAATATCACACCGCTGCAGATTCCCGATGCGCGCGTCGAACCGCTGGGCGAGTCGCGCACCTACGAAAAAGTCATCAATGACCTGCGCCATGGGGTGATTGAACAGCGCTATGCCATTTACCCGCAGCACAGCGGTGTCCTGAGCATCCCGCCGCAGATATTCAGCGCCACCCTGGTGGACGCCCAGCCGAGCCAAGACTCCGCGGCCCAGGGGCCGAAATCCGGCAAGTTGCTGCGCGTCAGCTCCGCCGAGACCACCCTGACCGTCAAGGTCAAGCCCGCCGAATATCCGCCGGATACCCCATGGCTACCGGCCCGAAGCCTGAGCCTGGGGGAACACTGGAACCCGGAACCGGACCGCAGCCAGGTCGGCGACTCGCTGACCCGCAGCCTGACGCTCAAGGCCGAAGGCTTGGCCAGTTCGCAACTGCCGCCCTTGCCGGCGACTGACGTCAGCGGCCTGCGCCGCTACCCCGACCAACCGCAACTGAGCAATCAGCAGAGCGACCGTGGCCTGATCGGTAGCCGCGAGGACCGCGAAGCCCTGGTCCCCACCCGCAGTGGCAACATCGAGTTGCCGGGCGTCGAGGTGGTGTGGTGGAACACCGACGAAGACCGCCTGGAACGCAGCAGCCTGCCGGCGCGAACCCTGCACATCCAGAACAACCCGAACTTGATGATCGACACCCCGGCCGGCAACGCGCCGGCCCAGCCCACCGCCGACAGCGAAGCGCTGTGGTACTGGAAGCTCGCCACGCTGATCCTATCCTGCACCACCCTGCTCGGCTTCGGCCTGTGGTGGCGCGCGCGCTGGCAACCGGCGATCCTGCGCGCCGCCCAGACCGGGCCGAGCCCACGCACCCTGCTCGATGACCTCAAGCGCGCCAGCCAGGCCAACGACCCCCAGGCCACCCGCCAGGCGCTGGACGCCTGGGCGCGCCAGCAACCGGAAACCCTGGCTGACATGGCGGCGCGCTTCGTACCGCTGTCCGACGCCCTCGACGGCCTCAACGGCGCGCTCTACAGCGAAACCGGACAACACTGGCAAGGCGAAGACCTGTGGCGCGCGATCCGCGCCATCCCCACCGCCGAACGGGTCCAGGACCCGGTGGGCGACAGTGGCTTGCCGCCGCTTTATCCTAAGTAATTTCGATACCCTGCAGGGGCAAGGCTTGAAGGTGATCACGTCCCAAAGAACGTTATCGCCAGCAAGCGTTGCTCCTACACAGTCCACCTCTTTCAGAATGAGCGGAGTTTGCCTTGCGTCTGTTTCACACCTCCGACTGGCACCTTGGGCAAAACCTGCATGGCCAGGAACGCGACTACGAACACGGTTGTTTCCTCGACTGGCTGCTGCGTCAACTGGGGCAGGAAAAGCCCGACGTGCTGCTGATCGCTGGCGATATCTTCGACACGGTCAACCCACCGGTCAAAGCCCAGGAACGCCTGTACGACTTCATCGTCAGTGCCCACGAACAACAGCCCGCGCTGAGCATCGTGATGATCGCCGGCAACCACGATTCCGGCTCCCGGATCGAACTGCCCGCGCCGCTGATGCGCCGCCTGCGCACCCACGCCCTGGGCCGAGTGCTGTGGCTCGATGACGGGCAACTGGATGCCGAACGTTTGCTGATCCCGCTGCCCGACGCCTCGGGCGAGATCGCCGGCTGGTGCCTGGCACTGCCATTTCTGCGCCCTGCCGAAGTCACCGGCGCCCACCTGGGCGACAACTACCTGCGCGGCATCGGCCAGGTGCATGAGTGGCTGATCGCAGCCGCCAACGCCAAGCGCCAGCCGGGCCAGGCGCTGATCGCCATCAGTCATGCGCACATGGCCGGCGGCTCGGTGTCCGAGGACTCCGAGCGCAGCCTGATCATCGGCAACGCCGAAGCCCTGCCCGCCAGCCTGTTTGGCCCGAGCATCAGCTACGTCGCCCTCGGCCACCTGCACAAGCCGCAGAAGGTCAACGGCGAGGAGCGCATTCGCTACTGCGGTTCACCCATCCCCTTGTCGTTTTCCGAAATTGGCTACCAGCACCAGATCCTCGACGTGCGTCTTGACGGCTCGACCCTGGTCAGCGTCGAGCCGCGCCTGATTCCGCGGGCAGTCAACCTGCAACGCATGGGCCCGGCACCGTTGGCCGAGATCCTCGGCCAACTGGCAGCACTGCCCGACATCGACCTGCTGGCCGATGTCCAGCGCCAGCCCTGGCTGGAGGTACGGGTGCGCCTTGACGAGCCGCAACCGGACCTGCGTCAACAGGTGGAAAACGCCTTGCAAGGCAAAGCCGTGCGCCTGGTGCGGATCGCCGCCGAATACGCCGGCAGCGGCGCGGGGGGCGGCAGCGATGAGGGCGACACCTTGATCGAACTGGACCAACTGACACCCCAGGAGCTGTTCAGTCGCGCCTGGCTGGATAATTACGGCAGCGCCGTCGACGAACAGACCCTCAGCGATTTTGCGCAACTGCTGCAAGACGTTCAGCAGGAGAGCGAACAGCCATGAAGATCCTCGCCATCCGCCTGAAGAACCTGGCCTCGCTGGCCGGGCCGTTCGAGATCGACTTCAGCGCCGAACCGCTGGCCAGTGCCGGCCTGTTTGCGATCACCGGCCCCACCGGCGCCGGCAAAAGTACCCTGCTCGACGCCTTGTGCCTGGCCCTGTTTGGCGCCGTACCGCGACTCAACAACACCGGGCGTGACGCCAAGGTCCCGGACGCCGACGGCGAAATCGCCACCGGCGATCCACGCACCCTGCTGCGCCGCGGCACTGGCGACGGCTACGCCGAGGTCGACTTCCTCGGCATTGATGGCCGGCGCTACCGCGCGCGCTGGGAAGCCAACCGCGCCCGGGAAAAAGCCAACGGCAAACTGCAGGCCAGCCGCCAGAGCCTGCGCGACCTGGACACCGATCAACTACTGGCCAGCCAGAAAGGTGAATACAAGACCCAGCTCGAAGCGGTACTGGGCCTGAACTTCGAACAGTTCACCCGGGCGGTGATGCTCGCCCAGAGCGAATTCAGCGCCTTCCTCAAGGCCGACGACAACGACCGTAGCGAACTGCTGGAAAAACTCACCGACACCGCGCTCTACACCCGTCTGGGCAAACGCGCCTTCGACAAGAGCAAGGAAACCCGCGAGCTGCACAAACAGCTGCAGGACCAGGCCAGCGGCGTCACCCCCCTGGAGCCCGAGGCCCGCACCGAACTCGACCAGCGTTTCAGCCAGGCCCAGCAGCAGTTGAAGACCCAACAGGCGCAGCTCAAGCAGTTGGAACTGCAGCACACCTGGCTCAAGGAACTGCAACAGATCCAGGACCAGCAACTGGCGGGCGCCGAGCAACTGCAACAAGCCCAGCACGCCTGGGATGCCCTGGCGGACGCACGGCTGAACCTCAAGCGCCTGGAGCACCTGGCCCCGCAACGCCACCAGTTTGCCCGCCAGGCCGAGCTAGATGCGCAGTTGAGCCCCTTGGCCGCATCGATCCAGCACCACAGCGCCCAACAGGCCGAACAACTGGCCCGTCAGGCACAGCTGGAACTGAGCCTGGAGTCGGCCAAGGCGGCACTGATTCAGGCGCAACAGCAGCACACCAACAATGTTCCGCTGCTGCGTCAGGCATTCGAAGAACAAGGCAACCTGGCGCGACTGACCCAGGCCATCAGCGCCTCGGCGGAGCTCAAGCAGAGCGCCGAACAGGCAAGCCTGCAAGGCCAGCAAGCCATCACCCAGATGCTCGAACAACAACAGCGCGTGGCCGAGCGCCTGGTCAGCATCGCCAGCCAGTTGGAGCAAAGCCTGCAGTGGGCGCCGGTCAGCGATGCCTGGAACCTGCACCGCGAGCGCTTGCAGCAACTGATGCTGGTGGGCAATCGCCTGAAACAAGGCGAGGCGGAACTGCAGGGGCTGCAACATCAGGCGAGCACCAGCGCCAGCCGCCTGGAGGAGCAGCGTCAGCTGCTACAGGTGCTGTACAGCGAAGCCGACGTCGAACCTCAGGCAGTCGCCGAGCAGATCCAGATTCTCGGCAGCCTGCTGCAAGACAACCGCAAGCAACTGCGGGCGGTGGAAGAGCTGACGCGGCTGTGGGCCAACCAACAGGAGCTGGACAATCGCGGGCAAGCCCTGCAACAGCGCCTGCACAGTGCCCAGGGCGAACGCGAACGCCTGACCCGCGAAGGCGTTCAAGCCAAGGCCGAGCTGACCGTGGCCGAGCAGACACTGACCGTCACCCAAGCGCTGCTGGAGCGCCAACGCCTGGCCCGCAGCGCCAGTGTCGAGGAGTTACGCGGGCAGTTGCAGGACGATCAGCCATGCCCGGTCTGCGGCAGTGTCGAGCACCCGTATCACCAGCCCGAGGCCTTGTTGCAAAGCCTGGGCCGACACGATGAAAACGAACAGGCCAGCGCCCAGAAAGCCGTCGACCTGCTCAAGGAAACCCTCGCCGAACTGCGCGCCGAAGTCGGCGGCGTGATCGCCCAGCAAAAAGAGCTGCTGCAACAGCAGGAAAACCTGCTCACCCAGCAGCAGAGCCTGGCCCCGAGCCTGGAAGCCCATCCGCTGGCAGCCCAGTTGCTGGCGCAGGATCCTGGCCGCCGCGAAGCCTGGCTGGCCCAGCAAAACACTCAGTTGAACCAGAACCTCAGCCAGGACGAACAGCGCCAGGGCGCCCTGCTCACCCTGCAACAGGACGCCGCGCGCCTGGCGCAGCAACTGCAGGCCGCCGAGCAGGCCAGCCAGCAGGCGGCGCAACAGCTGACCTTGCAACAGCGCGAACTGGGCAACGACCGCCTACGCCTGGACGAAGAGCTTGCCGCTTTCGCCAACCTGCTCCCGAGCGCCATCCTTGAAGGCCTGCGCCATGAACCTGCAGCGACCTTCCTCCAGCTCGACCAACAGGTGGCCCAGCGCCTGGAGCAACTGGCGCGCCAGCGTGAAGAACTGGACGAGCAGCAGCAACGCCAGCCAAGCCTGGAAATGGAACAAGACCGCCAACTGACCCGGCTGCAACAGACCGAGGCCGCGCAACAGCAGCACGCCCTGCTCAGCGCACAGCTGCACGGCGCCCAACAGCAACTCAGTGCGCTGCTGGGTGAACAGCCGAGTGCCGAAGCCTGGCAAACACAACTGGAGCAGGCGCTCGAACTGTCGCGCGAGGCACAAGCCACGGCCAGCCAGCAACTGCAGGAAGTGCATAGCCAGCTCATTCAGCTGGCAGCCGAACTCAAGGCCCAGCAACAGCGCCAGCAGGCGCTGGACAGCGAACGCCAAGCACTGCAGAGCAACGTCGCCGAATGGCGTGCCCTGCACCCCGAACTCGACGACGCAGGCCTTGCGCAGTTGCTGGGTTACAGCGACGAACAGGTCAGCCAGTTGCGCCAACAGTTGCAACGCAGCGAAACCGCGATCGAGCAAGCCAAGGTCTTGCTGCAGGAACGCGAGCAGCGCCTGCACGAACATCAGGCCCAGCACAACGCTTACCTGGACGGCGAACAACTGGCCGCGGCCCTGGGCGATCTGCAAGCACAGGCCGCCATCAGCGAACAACAATGCGCCGAGTTGCGCGCACAACAGGCCGAGGATCAACGACGCCAGGATGCCAACCAGGCGCTGGCGCAACGCATCAGCCAGGCGTATCTGGAGTGGCAGCGCTGGGCCCGGCTCAATGCCTTGATCGGCTCGGCCACCGGCGACACTTTCCGCAAGATCGCCCAGGCCTACAACCTCGACCTGCTGGTGCATCACGCCAACGTGCAATTGCGCCAACTGGTGCGGCGCTACCGGCTCAAGCGCGGCGGCAGCATGCTCGGCCTGCTGGTGATGGACACCGAGATGGGCGACGAACTGCGTTCGGTGCATTCATTGTCCGGCGGGGAAACCTTCCTGGTCTCGCTGGCGCTAGCCCTGGGCCTGGCCTCGATGGCTTCGAGCACCTTGAAAATCGAGTCGCTGTTCATCGACGAAGGTTTTGGCAGTCTCGATCCGGAGTCGCTGCAACTGGCGATGGACGCCCTCGACGGCCTGCAGGCCCAGGGACGCAAGGTGGGGGTGATTTCCCACGTGCAGGAAATGCACGAGCGGATTCCGGTGCAGATTCAGGTGCGTCGCCAAGGCAACGGACTGAGCACCCTGGAGGTGAAATGAACCGGCTGTATTCCTTCCGCCGCTGCCCCTACGCCATGCGGGCACGCATGGCGCTGCGCTATAGCGCGGTGCCATTGGCCATCGTCGAAGTCAGCCTCAAGGCCAAGCCGCCGGAGATGCTCGCGCTTTCAAGCAAGGGCACGGTGCCGGTACTGAGTACCGATGGCCGAGTGATCGACGAAAGCCTGCAGATCATGGCCTGGGCGCTGGAGCAGAACGATCCCGAGGACTGGTTGCTCAAGGACAACCCTGTCGCTCAATCACTGACGGCGGCGCTGATCGAAGAAAACGACCAGGTGTTCAAGGTCAGCCTCAATCGCTACAAGTACGCCGAGCGCTACCCGGAGCATTCCAGGGAGCACTACCGCGCCGAGGGCGAAGTGTTCCTGCGCAAGCTCGATGGCTTGCTGCAACAGCAGCGCTATCTAGTGGCCGATCACCCAAGCCTGGCCGACATTGCCCTGATGCCCTTTATCCGCCAGTTCGCCCACGTCGACCGCGACGGCTTCGCGCAGCTACCGTATACGCAGTTGCAGGTGTGGCTTACGGGGATGATCGAGTCGCCGTTGTTCACGGCGATCATGGCCAAGCAACCCGAGCATCACTGATACCACTGAATCAGGCACCATTGATGTTGGCTATGCCGGCCTCATCGCGGGCAAGCCCGCTCCCACAGTGATTTTGCAAACCCGTGGGAGCGACCCGCTCGCGATGGCGGCGGAACAGGCACCATTGATGGTGTCACACTTGGTGCCTGGCAGATCAATGCTGGACTTTGTGATCCAGCGCCGCATAGAAATTGGCGCTCTGTTGCAGGTATTTCTGGGTGTAGGTCTGGGTGCCGGTTCTTTTGTCGTTGATCTCGACGCTGGCATTGGCTGGCAGCACTACGCTGGCTGAGATGGCGGACGCGGCGATGACGGAGAAGAGATTGAAGTTCATGGCGGTAACCCTCGTGTGCAGTTGGCTTGCTTGCCTGTGTAGGCCGTGAAGCAAACTTACGCCCGAGGGTTGGCGCGCTTGAAATCTTTTGTATCAGTAGCCGATATCACTGCGATTAATACAACGGTGCAAGCCCCGTCAGGCGGGGCCTCACGCTTACGGGCGGGACAGGAACTTGAGATCGCTGGGCGCATCGAACGCCAGCTTCTGCACGGTTTTACCCAGCAGGCCGCTGTGTCCATCACGCTCGATGACGACGATCTGGTTACTTTTCTGGTTGGCCACCAACACAAACCGGCCACTCGGATCGAGGCTGAACTCGCGGGGATGATCGCCTTCCACCGAACGCCGTTGCAGCTCCTTGAGCTCACCCGTGCTCGGGTCGATGGCAAACACCAGCAGCTCGTTGGCCGTACCGCGGTTGCTGACGTAGAGGAACTTGCCATCGGCAGAAGCATGCAACGCGGCTGCGGCTTTTTTCTCCGCTGGCTGCCCGGCTGCCAGGTCCACCAGTTGGCGCTGGGTCAGCGTGCCATCCTGGTAGTCGAACACCGCGACTTGCGCGCTCATCTCCATGCTCAGGTAGGCATGCTTGCCATCGGCGGCGAACAGCAGGTGCCGTGGCCCGCTGCCTGGTGGCAACTGCACCGAGGCTGGCGTGGCGGCCGTCAGCGGGTGCTCCGGATTAGCCTTGGGGTCGTAGCGATAGACAAACACCTGGTCGGCCCCCAGGTCATTGGAAAACACGAACCGACCGTCCGGTGACGACACCGTCGAATGCACGTGGGCCGACATCTGGCGCTCGGGGTTGACCCGGCTCGCCGGATGGCTGCTCAGTTGCACTGGTGGCGACAATCGGCCCTCGCGGCTGACCGGCAAGACCGCCAGGCTGCCACCCGGGTCGGCCGCTACCGAGTAGTTGCTGACGAACAGGTACTGGCCATCGGCGCTGAGGCTCGAATGAGTCGGCTCGTTGCCCAGGCTCTGTACCTGGTTGATCAAGCTCAGTTGGCGGGTCTTCGGGTCGATCGCCAGGCTGCTGACGCGTCCGACCACGTCAGCTTGTCCGGGGCCATTCTCGTTGACCACGAACAGTTGCCGCTGATCGCGGGACAAGGTCAGCCACGAAGGGTTGGCGCTCTGGAACACTTGCAACGGCGTGGCGTCGAGCTGGCCGCTGCGGCTGTCGAACTGCAGGCGATAGATGCCCTGGCTCTGGCCTTGGGTGTAGCTGCCAATCAACAGTTCATGGGGCTCGACGGGAGCGGCCTGCACCCCCATCGCGGCGAAGCTGCTGGCCACCAGGAGCGGCCAGAGGTTACGCATCGCCATGGTCTTCGCCTTCATCATTGCTGCCACTGAACGCGCTCATGCACACCAGGCGGTGCTCACCGGCATCGCCGCGCAGGGTCCAGCTCTGCAGGTCGGCGTCGAACACGGCCGCCTGTACCTGGGCCAGGCTGAACACCCAATGCTTGGCCGCGCGGCCATCCATGCACTCGATGTGCAACTGATCCTCCTCGTCCAACGAGAAGTCGAAGGCGTGCAGGCCATCGATTTCCAGCATGTCGCAGGTTTCGAGAATGGTGAGCAAGGTATCGGTTGCAGCAGTCATGGCGATCAATCATCAAGTTGAAAGGCGCAATGATAGCGGCCGTGAGCCCGACAGCGCAGCGAACCGGCAAAAAAAAACCGCAACCCTGGGGCTGCGGTTCTTTCACTTCAGGTCAGGATCAGTGGGCAAACAGCGAATTACCCTTCTGCCCTGCCAGTTTCTCCGGCTTGATCAGGAACCGCGCCAGGGCTGGCAACAGCCACAGGGCGCCGAACATGTTCCACAGCAGCATGAAGGTCAGCATCAGGCCCATGTCGGCCTGGAACTTGATCGCCGAGAAGATCCAGGTGCACACGCCGATGGCCAGGCACAGGCCGGTGAACAGCACCGCCTTGCCGGTGGATTTCAGCGTCTGGTAGTAAGCCTCCTGCAATGGCAGGCCGGCGCGCAGGAAGCTTTCCAGGCGGCTGTAGATGTAGATGCCGTAGTCCACGCCAATCCCCACCCCGAGCGCCACCACCGGCAAGGTTGCAACCTTCACGCCGATGCCCATGAAGGCCATCAGGGCGTTGCCCAGCACCGAGGTCAGGACCAGCGGCAGGACGATGCACAAGGTCGCCGCCCAGGAACGGAAGGTGATCATGCACATGGTGGCGACACAGATGTAGACCAGGATCAGGATGGTCAGCTCCGACTCCTTGATCACCTCGTTGGTGGCCGCCTCGATCCCGGCGTTACCGGCGGCAAGGATGAACTCCAGGCCGTCCTTGTTGTTTTCCTTGGCAAACTCCTGCACCGCATGCACCGCGCGGTCGAGGGTTTCGGCCTTGTGGTCGTTGAGGAACACCAGCACCGGCGCCAGGGAGCAACTGTTGTTGTACAGGCCGTCGGCGCGGGCGATGGAGTTGTTCAGCACGTCAGGGTTACGCGACAGGGTTTCCCATTTCAGGTTGCCCTCGTTCATGCCCTTGATCATCTGCTTGGACACGGTCACCAGGGAAATCGCCGACTGCACGCCCTCGGTGTTCTGCATTTTCCACATCAGCTCATCGATCGGTGCCATGGCCTCGTAGCGCGAGCAGCCTTCGGACTTGGTCTTGACCATCACCACCAGTACGTCGGAGCTGGTGGAATAGTTGTTGATGATGAAGTTGTTGTCCTTGTTGTAGCGCGAGTCCGGACGCAGCTCCGGTGCGCCCTGGTCGAGGTCACCGATTTTCAGGTTCTTGCTGTACCACAGGCCGCCACCGAAGGCGATCAGGGCGATCAGGATCGACACCGGCGCGACTTTGGAGCTGGCGAAGTTCGACAGCAGGCGCCAGAACGGGTGTTCGCGGGTCGCGTCTTTCTTGCTTTTGGCGATAGCACGCTTGCTGATGCCGACGTAGGAAATCGCCACCGGCAACAGGATCAGGTTGGTGAACACGATCACCGCCACGCCGATGGAGGCGCCGATGGCCAGCTCGCGAATCACCCCGATGTCAATGATCAGCAAGGTAATGAAGCCCACCGCGTCCGCCAGGATCGCGATCATGCCCGGCAGGAACAGCTGGCGGAAGGTACGCCGGGCTGCGGTCAGCGCGTTGTCGGCCTCGCTGGATTGCAGGGCGATACCGTTGATTTTCTGCACGCCGTGGGAAATACCGATGGCGAAGATCAGGAACGGCACCAGCATCGAGTACGGGTCCAGGCCGAAGCCGAACGCATGCATCAAGCCCAGTTGCCAGATCACCGCCACCAGGGTGGTACTCAGTACGGCGATGGTGCTGCGCACGCAGTTGGTGAACCACAACAGCAGGACCAGGGTGATGACAAAGGCCACGCCGAAGAAAAGCACCACCATGATCAGGCCATCGATCAGGTCACCGACCTTCTTGGCAAAACCGACGATGTGAATCTTGATGTTGGGGTTCTGTTGCTCGAACTTGTTGCGGATCTTGTCTTCAAGTTCGTGGGAGAACTTCTGGTAGTCCAGCGCCAGCAGCTTGCCCTGGTCTTGCGGGTCCGGGTAGGACTCCAGCAGCGGAATGTCGACGATGCTCGACTTGAAGTCGTTGGACACCAGGCGCCCGACCTGGCCGGACTTGAGCACGTTGTTGCGCAGCAGTTCGAGGCTGTCGGCCGAGCCGTTGTAGCTCTGCGGGATCACTTCGCCGCCGGCAAAGCCCTCCTCGGTCACTTCGGTCCAGCGTACGCTGGGGCTCCACAGCGACTTCAGGCCCGAGCGATCGACGCCGGAGATGTAGAACACCTCGTCGTTGATCTGGCGCAGGGTCTCCATGTACTCCTTGGAGAAGATGTCACCGTTGGTGGCCTCCACCGAAATCCGCACGGTGTTGCCCAGGTTCGCCAGGTCGTTGCGATGTTCCATCATTTTTTCAATGAACGGATGCTGCAGCGGGATCATTTTTTCGAAGCTGGTCGAAGGCCGGATCAGCGTCGCCTGCCAGAACAGGAAAATGCTCACCAGCAGGCAGATCACGATGACTGCCGGGCGGTTGTTGAAAATCAGGCGCTCGAGAAACGTCGCCTTGTCTTGATGATGACTGCTCATGGATGTCATTTCTCCGCCTTCTTATTATTTGCCCGGCTCATTTATTCAGTTCTGCGCCGGTTGGCGAAGTGGCGCGAACGCCGCCCTGTCCGACCAAAATCAAATTGCCGTTGCCTGCCGCCGTGACGCCCGCCACCGAAATCCGGTCTGGGCGATTGAACACACTGAAGGTCTGCCCGTCGTCATTGCTGCGCACCACGCTGCCGCCGTTGCCGACGATCACGATCGAGCCATCCTCGAGCAAGGTCGCGCCAGACAGGCCGAATTCCAGGGCGCCGCGCGCGGCCTTGAGCTCGACCGGCTCCCAGGTGCTGCCAAAATCGCTGGAGCGGAACAGGTTGCCGCGCAAGCCGTAGGCCAGCAGCGTCGATGGCTGGGCGGTGCCGATGACCCCGAACAGCGAACCCTCGTACGGGCCTTCGACCCGTTCCCAGGTCTGGCCCCAGTCGGCGGAGCGGAACATGCTGCCCTGCTCTCCGACGATGAACAGGCCGGCATCCTTGACCGCGGCAATGCCGTTGAGGTGGTACTGATCTTCGTTGTCGAGGCGGTCACTGACGTCTTCCCAGGTTTTCCCGGCGTCGGTGGTTTCCAGTAGCGCGCCATAGGCACCCACGGCAAAGCCGTTGCTGGCGTCCTTGAACCAGACGTCGAGCAACGGCGCTTCGCGCTTGAGGTCTTCGAACTGCTTGGTCCAGGTCACTCCGCCGTCGGCGCTGGCGAGGATCTGCGCATCGTGACCGACGGCCCAGCCATGCTGGTCATCGACGAAGAACACCGAGGTCAGCAACTGCCGCGAAGGCACCTTGGCCTGGGTCCAGGTGCTGCCCTGGTCATCGGAATAGAGAATGTGCCCGCGGTCACCGACCGCGATCAGCCGTTTGCCGGCATGCACGACATCGAGCATCAAGCCCTTGGCGGACTTGGCCGATTCAATGGAATAGACCGTATCGACGGCTGGCGTGGCATTCGCCAGGGCCGGTGCCGACAGGACCGCGCTGCCCAACAGCGAGAGCGCTGTAGCCAGCAACGCGAATCTGCGTAGTGCCGGCGGGCGGCCAATACCCACACCCATGACAGGCTCACTCATAGACCTTTCCCCCATTATTATTGTTAGGTCGTTCAACCTTTCAGGGCGCCGTGCGGGGCGTGCTACCAGATGACCGGATTCAGCGTTGAGCTGAAACCTGCAATCTAGAGCCCCTTCTCGGAAGCTGGCCTATCCTATCCAGCTTTAGAATCGTCTGACAATCGACGCCACGTTATGTTTTGTTAACTTGGGGAGTAAGGGTAGGCGCTGAATGGCAAGGCATTAGTGCGCATGATGAAAAAAGGCCACGAAGGTTAATGCCGATCAGTTAAGCCCTTTTGTAGGAGCGAGCTTGCTCGCGAAGAACTCAACGACGCCGCGTTTATACTGAATACACGCGTTATCGTTGACGTTTTTCGCGAGCAGGCTCGCTCCTACATTAGTAGATTCTGCTGTTCGCAGATTTTGCATCACATACAGCAAACCTGTGGGAGCGAGCTTGCTCGCGATGGCGGTGGGTCAGGCGCCATCGATGTTGAATAGGAAACCGCAAGCAGGTGCCGCAAGCGGGCACCGCAAGCGGGAGCCCGCTCCTACCTAAGCCAGGCTTTTGCTGACCACCTCGAAGACGTCGCTGGACAGCTCGCCCGAGGCGCGGATGCGTTCCAGTTCAGCTTTCATCAGCGCCTGGCGGGCGCTGTCGTATTTGCGCCAGCGGGTCAACGGCGCCAGTTGGCGCGAGGCGATCTGCGGATTGAAGCCGTTGAGCTCGATCACCAGGTCGGCGAGGAAGCGATAGCCCGAGCCGTCGGCGGCGTGGAAGTTGATCAGGTTCTGCCCGGCGAACGCCCCCACCAGCGCCCGGACCTTGTTCGGGTTCCTGAGGTTGAACGCCGGGTGCTCCATCAGTTGCCGCACGCGCTGCAAGCCACCCGGCAGGCCGCTGCCAGCCTGAACGCTGAACCACTGGTCCATGACCAGCGGATTGTCCTTGAAGTGCTCGGCGAAGCTCGCCAGGGCCTTGGCCCTCTCGGCCTCGAACGGCGAATTGACCAGCACCGCCAACGCCGTCAGGCGCTCGGTCATGTTGTCGCAGGCCTCGAACTGCTCAAGGGTCGCGGCCAGGACTTCAGGCTTGGCGCTGAGCATCAGGTAGGACAAGGCGATGTTCTGCAGGCTGCGCCGGGCAAAGTGCTCGGCCTCAGCGAGGTACGGTGTCTGCCGGGACAGCTCGCGATTGGCCTGATAACGCAGCCACAACCCTTCGAACAGTTGCTCGGCCAGTTGTTTGCGAGCAAATTCACGGGCGGCATGAATGGCCTCGACGTCCGCCACTTCGCTGATTTCGGTCAGGTAGGCTTCACTCGGCAGCGAGAGCATTTCGGCAACCATGGCCTGGTCCAGGCCCGGATCGGCGAGCACGCTGCGCAGCGCTTCGATCAAACGCTGGTCGAGGGCCAGTGCCTGCCCCGCCTGGTGCTGGCCGATCAGTTCCTGGAGCACTTGCACCGACAGTTGCTGGCCGGCTTCCCAACGGTTGAAGCCGTCGCTGTCGTGCTGCATCAGGAACATCAATTGGTCGCGGTTGTACGGGAAGCTCAGTTTCACCGGTGCCGAGAAACCGCGCAGCAAGGACGGCAGCGGGTGTTCGGCAATGTCGAGGAAGGTGAAAGTCTGTTCGGCTTCGGTCACCGACAGCACGCGGGAGGTGCCACTGGCCGCCGCTTCGCCGCTCAGGCGCAGGGCAATCGCCGCGCCCTGGCGGTCCAGCAGGCCCAGTTCCAGGGGAATCACGAACGGCAGTTTCTGCACCTTGTCCGGGGTTTCCGGGCAGCTCTGGCGCACGGTCAGGCTGTAGGTCCTGGCCGCGGCATCGTACGACTCGCTGACCGCCAGGCGTGGCGTGCCAGCCTGGCTGTACCAGCGCTTGAACTGGGTCAGGTCGACCGCGTTGGCGTCTTCCATGGCCTTGATGAAATCATCACAGGTCACGGCCTGACCGTCATGGCGCTCGAAGTATAGGTCGCTGCCTTTGCGGAACCCTTCGTTGCCGAGCAAGGTGCGGATCATGCGCACCACTTCCGAGCCCTTCTCGTAGACCGTCAGGGTGTAGAAGTTGGAAATCTCGATGAAGCTGTCCGGGCGCACGGCATGCGCCATGGGGCCGGCATCCTCGGCGAACTGATGGGTGCGCAGGTAGGCGACGTCCTCGATCCGCTTGACGGTGCGCGAATGCATGTCAGCGGAGAACTCGGCATCGCGGAACACCGTGAAACCTTCCTTGAGCGACAACTGGAACCAGTCGCGGCACGTCACGCGGTTGCCCGACCAGTTGTGGAAGTACTCGTGGGCGACCACCGCCTCGACCCGCTGGTGGGCGGCATCGGTGGCGGTTTCGGCACGGGCCAGCACGCAACTGGAGTTGAAGATGTTGAGACCCTTGTTCTCCATGGCACCCATGTTGAAGTCGTTGACCGCGACGATCATGAAGATGTCCAGGTCGTACTCGCGACCGTAGACTTCTTCGTCCCAGCGCATGGACTTCTTCAGGCTGTTCATGGCGTGCTGGCACTTGTCGATGTTTTCCGGCTCGACATAGATGCGCAGGGCCACGCTGCGTTCGGTCATTGTGGTGAAGGTGTCTTCGACGCACCACAGGTCACCGGCCACCAGGGCGAACAGGTAGGCCGGTTTCATGAACGGGTCTTCCCAGGTCGCCCAGTGCCGGCCGTCTTCGCCTGGGCCTGAGGCAATCGGGTTGCCGTTGGACAGCAGCACCGGATAGCTGTGCTGCTCGGCGCTGACCGTGGTGGTGAACTTGCTCATCACGTCCGGGCGGTCGAGGTAGTAGGTGATCTTGCGAAAACCCTCGGCCTCGCACTGGGTGCAGAACATGCCACTGGACTTGTACAGGCCTTCCAGGGCGGTGTTGGTTTGCGGGTGGATGCGCACGCTGGTATCGACCGTGAAGCTGGTGCTGGTCGGGTGCAGGGTCAGGTGGCTGTCGCTCAACTGATAGTCGGCCGGCGTCAGCGTGTTATCGCCCAGGGCCACCGACAGCAGTTCCAGCTGCTGGCCGTCGAGCACCAGCGGCGGCAGGCCGGCGCCTTGGGCCGGGTTGCGGCGCATCACCAGTTGCGCATGGACCAGGCTGTGGTCCTCGAACAACTCGAAGGTCAGGTGCGTCTCGTCGATCAGGTACTCAGGCGCCTGATAGTCCTTCAGGTAAATCATCTTCGGTTGTTCGGTGCGCATGGCTCGAATCCTTCTACTGATGCACGGCGAGCTGGTAGGCCGTGTATTTACGAATATTGATCACGCCGGTGTCGAAGATCAGGTACTGGCCCTTGATCCCCATCAGCGTGCCTTCGGCAATCGGGTTCTTGTCCAGGTTAAAACTGACAATCTTCGCCGGGTATTGTTGCACCGGGTAATGGATCTCCAGCGGCTCGACATCGGTCACCGGTTGGATCGCCTGCAAGCCAAAACGCGCCTGCAAGCCTTGCAGGCCTTCGGCACAGCTGGCAAACAGTTGATCGCGAACCGCGGCCAGGTCGACCGTGGGCGCTTCGCCTTTGAGCAAGGCACGCCAGTTGGTCTTGTCGGCCACCTGGCTGCGGAACAGGTCTTCGACGAACCCCGATTGCTGACGGGTCGACACCCGCATGATCGGCAGTGCCTGGCGGGCGCCCTGGTCGATCCAGCGGGTCGGCAACTGGGTGGCGCGGGTGATCCCGACCTTGACCCCGGATGAGTTGGACAGATACACAATGTGATCGGTCATGCAGAACTGCTCGCCCCAGCCCGGGTCGCGGCAAGTGCCAGCGTCGTAGTGACAGCGTTCCGGGCTCATGATGCAGACGTCGCACTGCGCCAGCTTGGTCATGCACGGGTAGCAGTAACCCTGGCTGAAGCTGGTCTTGGTCTTGCGTCCACAATGGCTGCAGTGGATCGCCCCCAGGAATTCCAGGCGCAGCGTGCTGCCGATCAGCGGGTTGACCGGCACCTCGGTATCGCCCAGGCGAAAAGCGTATTGCACCGCCGACGCGTCGAGGCGCGCCGACATTTTACTGATTGCACCGCGGCCAATCTCGATCAATGGATGGCATCCGACTTGAACAGGATATTCGGCACTTCGATCGACTTGGAGCTGCATTCCTGCGGGCCCATGTAGCCGGTGCGCTGGTCTTCGGGCAGGTTCTGCACTTCCCAGGCAATCATTGCCTGCAACGACAGTTCACGCTGCTCGGCGGTGAGTTTGCCGCCGTCGGACCACTTGCCGATCTCCACCGCCAGTTTCAGGCTCTGGTAGATCTCGGGGGTGATGTTGTTGATCATTTCGCTAAAAGAGGACATCAGGGTCTCCGTGCTCTTCATTTACTAAACAGATTAGAGGGCTGTTTTACGACGACTGTACAAGCCGCCCAACAAACCGGTGGCGCAGCCGACGAGTAACCCGCCGACGTGGGCCGCATTGGCGATTTCGCCGAAACCGATCAGCGAGATCAGCCCCGACAGACAGAGCACCAGCCACACCAGCATCATCACCAGCACGCCACGCGGCAGGCGATAAGCCGGGTTCGGCGCCAGCCATTGGTAGATCCAACAGTGCCCAAGCAGGCCGTACAGCACTCCGGACAGGCCGCCGAACAGCCCCGGACCGCCGTAAAAATACTGGGCGTAGTTCGACACCAGGCTGAACAGCAGGGTCAGGCCCAACAGGTTGATGCCACCCTGGCGCGCTTCGATGCGCCGTCCCAGTTCCCAGTACCACATGCCGTTCATGGCCACGTGCAGGAAACCGAAGTGGATCAGCATCGGCGTCACCAGGCGCCACCACTGCCCCGCCGCCAGGCTGTCGGCCAGGGGGGTGAAGTGGATGTACTCGCCCACCACGCGAAACTGCAGGAAGGTGAACCAGCGCATCGTATCGAGGTTGGTCCCCAGTAAGGTGATAGCGCCGACGATCAGCGTCAGCAGCAGCACCAAGGCGGTCATGGGGCTGGCGCGCAGTTGCGCAATAAAACCCGGACGCTGGGATTTCGCCGCGGGCGGCAAGTCCAGTTGCTGATCGGGATCACCTGCTGGAAACCGTTGGTACAGCGCGCGCACGTCTTCGCTGACGGCGTGCGGCACCCAGAGCACCTGCTGTCCCGCCTCCTCGCTGACTCGATGGGGCACCTGCATACGTTGCAGCAGTTTGACAAAACCACTGAGGTCCACAGTCAGGGGCAGACGTAATACAGCAACAGCACTCATTGCGGGGCCTCCGGCCGTTCGACATCGACCCAGACGAATTTGCTCGGGTCGAGTCGGGTTTCCTGGTCAAGTCGATAGGCAACCAGCTTGCCGTACAGCACTGCGCTGTAGTCCAGGCACGCCAGGTTCTGGCGGATGGGCGCTGGTTTGCCGCTGCGCCAGTAGTGGCCGACGAACAACAAGGGCTCGTCGACGCCATAGCGCAGCAGGGTGTCTTTTTCCACTGGGGTCAGCGGGGTCTGGGCCACGGGTTCGGGCAAGGCGTCCGGCTGGAACACGATGTCGCCGTAGGTCTGCGGGTTGTCTTCCCAGAATTTGGTACGGAAGAACGAACGCGTCAGGCCATCGCCGCTGGTCATGGTCAAGCCGTGGGGCAGGCGCATGTCGGTGCCGCGCAACAGGCGGTCGAAGGCCATGCAGGCAAAGCTGCCGCTGACCGCCGCGGCCTGGACGAAGTGTTCATCCACGCAGCCGTCAGGGTGCTGGCGGCGCAGCAGGTCGATCAAGCCACCGTCCCAGCAGGCATGCACTACCCGGAAACGCCCGGCGTCGACAAACAGCGGCATCTCGTAGAACCATTCGAGGAAGTCGTGCCAGTCTGCGGGGTGGTGGGCAAACTGGCTCAGGGTTTCATCGATCAGCCGGGCATGGCGCGGGGTGTGCTCGCGCACGTACTGCTTGCCGCTGCCCGGTGGTGCCGGTGTGCTCCAGCCCAGCGCGTTGAACTCGTGGTTGCCCATGATGCACAGCGCCTGGCCTGCCTCGACCATGTCGTGCACCAGGTGCAGCGCCTCGCGGATGCGCGGGCCACGGTCGATGACATCGCCCAGGAACACCGCCATGCGCGATGGGTGACGCCACACGCCACCCAGCTTGTGGTACCCGAGTCGGTCCAGCAGATGCTCAAGGGTATGAGCGCAACCGTGCACGTCACCGATCAGGTCGTAGCTACGCGCGGGATCGAGCATCAGTCGCCTCCACCACCCAAACGGCTGCCCCAGCCAAGCTTGGTCCGGCAGACTTCGTAGTAGTTGTGGTCCAGTGGGTGGATCAGCCGCAACTTCTGCGCCTTCTTGCTGATAGTGATGGTGTCGCCGGGGGCGCAGGTAAAGTGATTCTGCCCATCACAGGAAACCTGCGGGTAAATCTGCATATCCTTGGACACGACGATTTTCAGCTCACTGTTGCCATCGACCACGATCGGCCGTCCGGACAAGGTATGGGGGTACATCGGCACAATCACAATGGCATCGAGCTTGGGATGCATGATCGGGCCGCCGGCCGACAGCGCGTAGGCCGTGGAACCGGTGGGTGTGGCGACGATCAGGCCGTCGGCTTTCTGGCTGCAGACGAACTGGCCGTCGATGTACAGCTCGAACTCGATCATCCGGGTCGACTTGCCGGGGTGCAGCACCACGTCATTGAGGGCATCGCCCTGGCCGATGGCTTCGGCATGGCGGCGCACTTCGGCCTGGAGCAGGAAGCGGTTTTCCACCAGGTAGTGGCCGTCCAGCACTTCGGCGACCTTGACTTCCAGCTCGTCGGGGCGGATGTCGGTGAGGAAACCCAGGTTGCCGCGGTTGATCCCCAGCACCGGGATGTTGTGTCGCGCCAGTGCCCGTGCGGCGCCCAGCAGGCTGCCGTCACCGCCGACCACAATCACCATGTCGCAGACTTCGCCAAGCATCTTGCGCGACGAGGTCTGCAGGCCGTGGCCGGGCAGGACTTCGGCGATGGTGTCTTCGAGAATCACGTGCAAGTGCCGGTCAAGCAGGAATCTTTTCAGTCGGCGAACGGTATCCAGCACCTGGGAACTGCCCAGGCGACCGATAATGCCGATATTGCGAAATTGCTCCATGGGGCTCCTGCGGGGGTCTGCGACGGCGAAAACCACGATTATGGGCGAAAGCGCTGCGTAGACAAAATCCTTTCAGCCGGGACTTTAGAAGCTATGCTCGCAAAATGATCCTGTTCCCCGATTTGCTCACCCTGCCCCACCAGTTGCACCACCCGCAAGTGCGCGACCTGGCGTGGGTGATTCTCGCCCCGCCAATGCTCAGCGCCACGCCCTGGCCGCAACGCCATCCGCTGGCCGGCAGCGCCTGGGTGGACGATCCGCAGCGCCTGGAGCGCTGGCTGCGCGAGCTCGACCGCGACAGCTACGCGCTGCTGCACTGGTTGTCCCAGGCTCGCACCCGGCGCTTGGGCCTGTATTACGAACGTCTGTGGCAGTTTGCCGTGCAGCATGCGCCGGGGATCGAACTGATTGCCGCCAACCTGCCGATCCGCCGCGAAGGTCATACCCTGGGGGAGCTGGACATGTTGCTGCGCGACCGCGACGGCGTGCATCACCTGGAGTTGGCAATCAAGCTCTACCTCGGCCCGCAACAAGGCAACGGCCAGGACCCCGCACAGTGGCTGGGCCCCGGTTGCCACGACCGACTGGACCTGAAGCTGGCACATTTGAGCCAGCACCAGCTGCCGATCTCCGCGCGCCCGGAGAGCCGCGCGGCCCTGGCCGCCCTGGATATCGGGGAGTTCAGCGCCAGGCTATGGCTCGGCGGCTATCTGCTGTACCCCTGGCCGGGGCACGCCGAACCCCCGACCGGTGCCCACCCGCAACACCTGCGCGGCAGCTGGCTGCACCAGAAGGACTGGCCGGCCTTTGTCGCGCAACGCCCGCCCGGGCGTTGGGTAAACCTGCCCCGCCACGCCTGGCTGGCGCCTGCGCACTACAGCGCCGACCAGGCCTGGCGCCCGGAGCAACTGCACGCCTGGCTGGCTGAGCTGCAACCCATGGCGCCGGCACAGTTGATGGTGCGCCTGAGCGAAAACCTGCAGGGCGACTGGGAGGAAGCCGAACGGTTGTTTCTGGTTTCTGATTTGTGGCCGAACGTTCCGGGGTCGAGCTGAGATGTGCGGTGGGTGGGCCGGCCTCATCGCGGGCAAGCCCGCTCCCACAGGTTTGGTGGTGTATGCAAAACCTGCGAACACCCCAAACACTGTGGGAGCGGGCTTGCCCGCGATAGGGCCAACGCGGTCCTAAACCGACAACCGCACCGCCAAGGCCGCCAGCGTCACCAGCAACACCGGCAATGTCAGCACAATCCCGACCTTGAAGTAGTAGCCCCAGCCGATCTGGATGTTCTTGCGTTGCAGCACATGCAGCCACAGCAAGGTCGCGAGGCTGCCGATCGGGGTAATTTTTGGCCCCAGGTCGCTGCCGATCACGTTGGCGTAGATCATTGCCTCCTTGACCACCCCGGTGGCCTGGCTGGCATCGATCGACAAGGCACCGATCAGCACCGTCGGCAGGTTGTTCATCAGCGACGACAGCAGCGCCGTCAGCAGCCCGGTGCCCATGGCCGCGCCCCACACGCCGTACTGGGCGAACAGATCCAGCCAGCCGGCCAGGTAGGCGGTCAGCCCGGCATTGCGCAGGCCGTAGACCACCAGGTACATGCCCAGGGAAAAAATCACAATATGCCACGGCGCTTCCTTCATCACCTTGCGCGTGGAGATCTTATGCCCACGGGCAGCGATAGCCAGCAACAGCGCCGCGCACACCGCGGAAATCGCGCTGATGGGAATCCCCAGCGGCTCCAGGGCAAAACACCCCAGCAGCAGGATCGCCAGCACCGCCCACCCGGCGAAGAAGGTGGCTTTGTCGTGAATCGCGGTCTTCGGCTCCGCCAGTTGCTCAGGCTCGTAACGCTGCGGTATATCGCGGCGGAAATACCACAGCAGTACCGCCAGGGTCGCGGCCACGGCCACCAGGTTGACCGGCACCATCACCGCGGCATAGCGGTTGAAGCCAATGTGGAAAAAGTCGGCCGAGACAATATTCACCAGGTTCGACACCACCAGCGGCAGGCTGGCGGTGTCGGCGATAAATCCGGCGCCCATCACGAAGGCCAGGGTCGCCGTCGGCGAAAACCGCAGGGCCAGCAGCATTGAAATGACGATCGGAGTGAGGATCAGCGCGGCACCATCGTTGGCGAACAGCGCCGAGACCAGGGCCCCGAGCAAGACCATATAGGCAAACAGCTTGCGCCCGCTGCCGTGCCCCCAGCGCGCCACATGCAGGGCCGCCCAGGCAAAAAAACCGGCTTCATCCAGCAGCAGGCTGATGATGATCAGGGCGACAAAGGTCCCGGTGGCATTCCAGATAATTTCCCAGACCAAGGGGATGTCGCTCAAGTGCACCACGCCACTGAGCAAGGCCAGCACCGCGCCGAGCATGGCGCTCCAGCCGACGCCCAGGCCCTTGGGTTGCCAGATCACCAGGGTGATGGTCAGCAGAAAAATCAATGAGGCGATCAGCATGCACAGCAACCTTCAATCAACGAGTTTGGGAAAGAGAAAACCATCAGCAGCAACGTTGTGGACGGCCAGGCATCGCCACCAACCGCGCGATATCCGCAGCCAACCAGGCCTCGTTGGCGACCAGGGCTTCGCGCAACAGCCGGGCGACCCAGGGCGCAAGTTGCGGATGAACCCGGTAATACACCCACTGCCCTTGCCGGCGATCGGCGAGCAGACCACTGCTGCGCAATTGCGCCAGGTGCCGGGAGATTTTCGGCTGGCTGAGGTCCAGCGCCGCAGTCAGCTCACAGACACAAAGCTCGCCTTCGTGGGTGATGAGCAAGGCGATACGGCTGCGGGTGTCATCGGCCAGCGCCTTGAATACTTCGACGGGATTGCAGGATGGGGACATGGAGGGAGTGCGCCTGGACTAACCAGGCGCAAATATATGGAATTTCGAATATCTGGTAAAGCACAGACTTTGGGAATCGGGTTCACCCGTGCAACTGTCGAGCTCGCGAGACTGCGTCAACGGCCGCAGGACGTTCATTCGATATGGCAATACCGCGTGGGGTCGCTGCGCAACCCCACGCGGCCTTCGGCAACTGCTACAAAGCTCACTCAGGATTTTTTGTGTTGCTCGACCCACTTGGCGTAGGCGTCGATGAAGCCTTGCAGGAACGGCCGGACCTTTTCCGAGAGCTTGCCCGCCTCATCGAAGGCCGAACCCGCGCCCCCCAGGTACGCTTCCGGCTGTTGCATGCACGGCACGTCGAGGAATACCAGGGACTGGCGCAGGTGGTGGTTGGCGCCAAAACCGCCAACCGCACCGGGTGAAACGCTGATCACCGCGCCCGGTTTACCGCTCCAGGCGCTCTTGCCGTAGGGCCGTGAACCAACGTCGATGGCGTTCTTCAACGGTGCCGGTACCGAGCGGTTGTATTCCGGGGTCACGAACAGCACCGCGTCGGATGAGCTCACCTGATCGCGAAAAGTGCTGTAGGCTGCCGGCGGGGTTACGTCGATGTCTTCGTTGTAAAGCGCCAGATCACCAATCTCGACGATGTTCAAGCGCAGGTTGGCGGGGGCCAGTTCGGCCAGCGCCAGCGCGACCTTGCGATTGATCGACTGTTTTCTCAAGCTACCCACCAGGACAGCAACCGTATAGACCTTGCTCATTGGAGATTCCCGACTATCTGGCTAAAGGAGCCTGTAGTTATAGATGATTCGGTGCCATTTCAGGGGGTTGTTGTGCGGTTATCGCGGCAAAACACTATTTTTTTCCTGTAGGAAAACTTACCAAGCTTATCGACGGTCTACAGAACCGCAAATTGAGTGACTTATCTCCAGAGGTTCTAAGCAGATGGCAGCAGTACTCGTCGGACAATTCCATGCAAGAGACGCGGAAGGCCGTGTCTATTCGGTGCATGAGTTCCAGGATTCCACCCCGTCGGCAGACGGTTTCAGCACCTCCGTTCCTGTTACCACCTACAAGCTGGCCATCGGTGATCGAGTCAACAAGCTCGACGGCAACGAATTTGTGCTGGTGCAATCGGGCGTCACCATCATTCGTGAACCGGACGCCAACGTCGCCTCTTGAGCCCGCCGTCATGAGCTGAAGTCAACGTCACGGACTTGGGTTAGGATTCAGCCACTACCCCTCACCTGCTGAACATGGACTTCACGCATGCGTCTACGCCATATCGAAGTGATCCAGGCACTCCTGCAAACCAGCCATCTGGGCACCGCTGCCGAGATGCTGCAATTGCCGGTGGCCGCGATCGAGGGGATGTTGCGCGAGGCCGAGGATCATCTCGGCTTCATGCTGTTTGCCAGCGTGCGCGGGCGCCTGCAGGCGACCCGCGAAGCTCGCCAGCTACAGGTGCAGATCGACCGCGTGTATGAAGCCTTCGAGCCCGTGCAACGCCTGGCCGACAGCCTGCGCCAGTACCAGGCCCCGCCATTACGGGTGATCTGCACTCCGCCCCTGGCCCAGCAACTGGTGCCCCAGGGACTGGCGAGCCTGCGCCGGCGGTTTCCCGATGCGCCCTGCTCGCTGCACAGCCAACCCACCCGCGATATCGTCAAGAGCCTGCTGCTGCGTGAAAGCGACCTCGGCTTGAGCCTGCATGACCCCGAACACGCCGACATTCACTGCCAACTCCTGGCCCAGGGCAAGCTGCAGTTGCTGGCCCCCCACGGCTGGCTGCAACCGCGACAGAAGTACATCGGCGTGCAGGACCTGGCGGGCCAGTCATTGGTCGGGCTGGAAGGCCACGACCCACTGAGCCCGCTGTTCGACAGTAAATTGCAGGCCCTGCGCCCCGCCCCGGTGATTCACACCCGGGTGCAGACTCACCAGATGATGCGCAGCATGGTCGAGGCCGGCGAAGGCCTGGCCATCGTCGACCCATTTACCGCCCTGGGTGCCAAGGCCGGTGGCCTGGACGTCTGCCCACTGTCACCGGCGGTGCCGATCAACCTGTATGCCCTGACCCTCGACAATGCTGTCGCCACACCAGCATTGAGCGCACTGCTGGAGATTATCAAGGCACAAGCCGAGGCGATGCTGGCGGGCTGACCGGGTGCTCCAGCGGGTCGGCAAACAGGCGGTACCAGAACAACGCCACTTCCGCCGTCTGCGGGTCGATACCGCGATATCGCAGGTGATCGATGCCGCCAATCACATACCCACAACGCTCATACAGCCGGCAGGCGCCCAGATTGTTGTTCTGGGTTTCCAGCATGATCCCCGGCAACTTCTTCTTGCGACTCCAGAACTGCGCCACGTCGAGCAATGCCTTGGCCACGCCATGGCGCCGCGCCGGCGCATGCACCGCCAGCTCATCGATATGGGCGAAGCCGTTCCAGTTGGTGCTGACCACGATGTGCCCCACTGGCTGGTCATCGAGGAAGGCCATGAAAATCGCACTGTCGGCGGCGTCGTGGAAACTGGCGAACTCCTCGGGGTCGATGCCGTAGCATTTGCGATAAGGCGTGATGGTTTGCAGCGGCCAGGCCGCCACAGGTGTATCAAGTTGGGCGCGGGCATAGGCCCTGACTTCAAAACTGAAGTCGCTGCCCCAGATGTACGCGGCAAAACCCTGGTCAGCGACACGCACTGCCAGGCCCGGGTATTTGGGGTTGATGACCGGTTGCATGCTGGGAAACGTCCTCAAATCTTGATGCAATCGACGGTGTAGTTCCGCCCATTGCCCTCATCTTCATGTTGCAGGCCGTGCACATCGGCGACGAACCCCGGGAAACTGCGGTCAAACGTGCGGGCAAACGCCAGGTAGTCGATGATCGAGCGAGTGGCCTCGGTAAAACGCTCACCGGGCATGATCAGTGGAATCCCCGGCGGGTACGGTACCAGCATCACGGCGGCGATGCGCCCTGGCAATTGATCGATGGGCACCGCCTCGACTTCGCCACGGACCAGTTGATCATAGGCATCGGCCGGCTTCATCGCGACTTCCGGCAGCACCGTGTACATGCGCTTGAGGTGCTTGGCCGTGGCGTTGCTGCGATAGCAGGCGTGCAGTTGATCGCACAGGTCGCGCAAGCCCATGCCCTGGTAACGGGCGCCGTCCTGTTGCGCCACACAGGGTAGGCAGACGGCGAGGCTGACGTTGGCATCGTAGCTGCGCTTGAACTCCAGCAACTCGGTGAGCAAGGTGCTCCATTTGCCCTTGGTGATGCCCATCGAGAACAGCACCAGGAACGAATACAGGCCGGTCTTCTCGACCACCAGGCCGCGCTCCCAGAGGAACTTGCTGACCACCGCCGCCGGGATCCCACGCTCGCTCAGCGCCCCGCCGGCGGTCAGGCCGGGCATCACCAGGGTCACCTTGACCGGGTCGAGCAGCACGTAGTCCTCGGCGATATCACCAAAACCATGCCACTCGTCTTCGGGCAGCAACAGCCAGTCCGCGGTTGCGACCCGGTCGATACCGGTCACCAGCGGTGGCTGCCAGATCGAGAACCACCAGTCATCGGCAGCAATGTGCTGACGCAGATTGGCCAGCGCCCGGCGAAAGCTCAGGGCCTCATCGAACATCTCCTGCAACAGCGAGCGCCCCGCCGGCCCCTCCATCATCGCCGACGCCACGTCCAGCGAGGCAATGATGCTGTACTGCGGCGATGTCGAGATGTGCATCATGAAGGCTTCATTGAAGCGGTCGCGATCCAGTTGCCGGGCACCACCGTCCTGCACGTGAATCATCGAGGCCTGGCTGAAGGCCGCCAGCAGCTTGTGGGTCGAATGGGTGGTGAATACCAGCGGGCTGTCGGCCGAACGCGAAGTGCCCATGCCGTAGCGCCCGGCGAAGAACTCGTGAAACGCCGCATAGGCGTACCAGGCCTCGTCGAAGTGCAGGACTTCGACGCTGTTGCCCAGGGTTTGCTTGATCAGCTCAGCGTTGTAGCAAAGGCCGTCGTAGGTCGAGTTGGTGACCACCGCCAGCTTGACTTTGGCGGCACGGCCACGGGTCAGCGGGCTGGCATCGATCTTGGCCTGGATCGATTCAGGGCTGAACTCGCTCAAGGGGATCGGGCCGATGATCCCCAGCTCGTTGCGCTCGGGGCACAGGTACAGCGGGATGGCCCCGGTCATGATGATCGAATGCAGCACCGACTTGTGGCAGTTGCGGTCCACCAGCACCAGGTCATCGCGGGCGACCATCGCCTGCCAGACGATCTTGTTGGCGGTGGAAGTGCCATTGATCACGAAAAAGGTGTGATCGGCACCGAAGTTGCGCGCGGCCCGGGCTTCGGCTTCGGCCAGGGGGCCGGTGTGGTCAAGCAGCGAGCCGAGTTCGGGCACCGAGACCGAGAGGTCCGAGCGCAAGGTGTTTTCCCCGAAAAACTGGTGGAAGGCCTGCCCTACCGGACTCTTGTGATAGGCCACGCCCCCACCGTGCCCCGGGGTGTGCCAGGAATAGTTGGAGTCGGCGGTGTGCTGCACCAGGGCCTTGAAGAACGGCGGCAGCAAGCCATCCAGGTAGCTGCGGGCGGCCCGCGCCACCTGGCGTGCGAGAAAGGGCACGGTGTCTTCGAACAGATAAAGAATGCCGCGCAACTGGTTAAGTTCGCTCATGGCGTCGGCCGGGGCGTTTTCCAGGGTGACCTGTTCGCCCAGGGCAAAAATCGGCAGGTTCGGTGCGCGGGCGCGGGCCACCCGGATCAACTCGGCCATGTTCTGCAGCAGGTGGGTGTTTTCCCCCGCCCCCTCGGCGGCAATCAACATGCACGCCAGGCCGTGGTGAGTCGAGGCAACCAGTCGCCCTTCCGCGTAATCCACCGCCGACACGACGCTGAAACCTTCCTGCTCCAACTCCCTGGCGATACCCCGGACGCGGTCACCGGCAACCGTGTCGGCCTTGATGTCGCGGTGAACGATGAGGACCGGGAACTTCAAGTCTTTGTACATGGGGCTTGGCGTCCTGAGACGGCGGACCATGGTCTGCCAATACACTCAGGGTAGAGGGTTGCGGCCCATGTAGCGAGCGATGCACCGGAACCTACGGGTAAACGGTATGGCTGATACGAGAACACCATGAACCCGGCACAAAAGCCCGCACAATCCATGGGTACACCGTCCCCCTGTGGGAGCGGGCTTGCCCGCGATGGTCGTGAACGATGCCGCGCCAAGCCAGGCTCAACGCGGGGTCCTTAAGTCCATCACGGACAAGCCGCAAGCGGGCGCCCGCTCCCACAGGGTCGGCGCTACTTCCTCAGCCCAGGGCTTTGGCTTCGGCCAGTTGGGTCCACAGCGCGGGCGCGCCGGCGGACTTGGCGATGATTTCCAGGCGCACGGCATGCTCGGCCAGTTCGGCTTCGCTGGCCCGAATGATCCGCGCCGGGGTGCGATCCGCCGGCAGGCGACGGATTTCACTGGCCTGGCTGCCGGAGCCATCACCCGAACCGTTACCGTCAGACGCATTGCCAGCCAGCGACAGGCTGGTCTGGCCGCCGGTCATGGTCAGGTAGACGTCGGCAAGGATCTCGGAGTCGAGCAACGCGCCGTGCAGTTCACGGCCGGAGTTGTCGACGCCATATCGCTTGCACAGGGCATCGAGGTTGTTGCGCTGCCCGGGGTGACGCTCCCGGGCCATCATCAGGGTGTCGAGGATCGAGCAGTGCTGGGTGATGTCCGCCCGGTCGTGCGCGCCCATCAGGGCAAATTCGTTGTTGATGAAACCAACGTCGAACGCCGCGTTATGGATGATCAGTTGGGCGCCCTTGATGAATTCAAAGAACTCATCGGCCACTTCAGCGAAGCGCGGCTTACCCACCAGGAACTCGTTGGTGATGCCGTGGACGCCAATCGCGCCCTCGTCACTTTCCCGATCTGGCTGCAAATAGACGTGGAAATGCCGGCCCGTCAGGCGTCGGCCGAGCAACTCGACGCAACCGATCTCGATGATCCGGTGCCCGTCGGTTACCGGCATGCCGGTGGTTTCGGTGTCGAGCACCACCATCCTCTGAGCCATCTATGTACACCCCTTCTGCGTAGCATTTTGCGTAGGGCGGCGATCTTAACACAGAGCTGCAAAGCACCGCCCGATGGCAGTTGCAGGCCTCAGCCCTGGTCGCCACCGCCCACCGGCATTACCAACCCGGTGATATAGGCCGCGGCGTCGGACGCCAGGAACAGGATCGGCTCGACCTGTTCATCAATGGTGCCATAGCGCTTCATCAGGCTGCTGTCGACGGTCTGGTCGACGATCTGCTGGTACCAGACCTGCTCCTGCGGGCTCTGCTCGGCGCTGTTGCGCGGGATTCGCCGCGGCGGCGCTTCGGTGCCACCTGGGGCCGTGGCATTGACCCGAATCCCGCGCCCGGCGGTTTCGAAGGCCAGGCACGCCGTAAGGGCGTTGACCCCGCCCTTGGCCGCGCCATAAGGCACACGATTGACACTGCGGGTGGCGATGGAGGAGACGTTGACGATCGCCCCACTGCCCTGCTCCAACATGTACGGCAATGCGGCGTGACAGCACCACAGGGTCGGAAACAACGACCGCCGGACCTCCGCCTCGATCTGCTGCGCCTCGTAATGTTCGAACGGCTTGGCCCAGATGGTGCCGCCAACATTGTTGATCAGGATGTCGAGACGTCCGAAACGCTCGACCGCGGCCTGCATCACCCGGTCGCACTCGGTGTATTGTTCAAGGTCGGCCGTGAGGGTCAGGACTTCGCAGTGTGCGCCCAGTTGCTCCTGCAACTCGAACACCAGCTCAGAGCGATCGACCAGCACCAGGCGCGCACCTTCCGCCGCCATGCGCTCGGCCACTCGACGCCCGATACCCTGGGCTGCGCCGGTAACCAGCGCGACTTTTTCGTGGAATCTGTGCATTTCCAATCCTCAAGACGGTGTGACTGATCCCTGTGGGAGCGGGCTTGCCCGCGATGACTTCGGCACAGTCAACATCATTGTTGGCTGACCCGGCGCTATCGCGGGCAAGCCCGCTCCCACAGGGATGGGGTGGCTGCCTGAGCCTGTCAGGCAGCACTGGCGGCAAATTTTTCGTAGTAGAAATTCTTTGGTGCAATGCCCTGCTCGCGGATGTACTGGCTCACCGCCTCGACCATCGGCGGCGGACCGCAGAGGTAGACGTCGACGTCGCCATCGTTCAAATGCCGGGGTTCGATGTGCTGGGTCACGTAGCCCTTGAGCGGGTGGCTGCTTTGCGGGTTGGCCACGCAGGCGCTGAAGCTGAAGTTGGGGATGCGTGCGGCAAAGGCTTGCAGGCGATCGAGCTCCACCAGGTCAAAATCGTTGGTCACCCCGTAGATCAGGTGCAACGGATGGGCACTGCCCTGGTCGGCGATTTTTTCCAGCATGGCGGTGAATGGCGCCAGTCCCGTGCCCCCCGCCAGCAGCAACAACGGCCGCTGGATATCACGCAGGTAGAAACTGCCCAGGGGGCCCGCCAGACTCATGCTGTCGCCGGCCTTGGCGATGCCGGTGAGAAAGCTGCTCATCAACCCGCCCGGGACGTTGCGGATCAGGAAGCTGACCTCGCCGTCACGCTGCAGCGAGCTGAATGAATAGGCGCGGGTCTGCTCGCTACCGGGAATGCCCAGGTTGACGTATTGCCCCGGCAGGAACGCCAGCTTGCTCAGGGCCTCACCCTTGATCGACAGGGCTATGGTGCTGTCCGACAACTGCCGCACCTGGCTGATGGCGGCGCTGTAGCTGGCCTGCTGGGTGCGGCAGACATCGGACGAGGCCGGCACCCGCACCACGCAATCGCTCTGGGCACGCATCTGGCAGGTCAGGACAAACCCCTGCTCGGCTTCTTCGGCCGTCAGCGCGTCTTCGATGTATTCCTCACCCAGGTCATAGCGCCCGGCCTCGGCAAAACACTTGCAGGTCCCGCAGGCGCCATCGCGGCAATCCAGCGGGATGTTGATGCCCTGGCGGTAGGCGGCATCGGCCACAGTCTCACCGGGGTTGGCGTCGACAAAACGGGTGACGCCGTCTTCAAAATTCAAAGCGATGGAATGGGACATGACCGCGGCCTCACAAATGGTAGACATCGATGACCTGGCGAACGTAGTCGTTCTTCAGGATCACTTTCTTGGCCTTGATCAGCGGGCTGTCACCGCGCACGTCGAGGGTGTAGAAACTGCTGCCGAAATAGCTGTCGACGGTCTTGTAGCGAAAACTCAGGGTGTGCCAGTTGAAGCGCACCTTGCACAGGCCGTCGTGCTGTTCGAGCAACTCGATGTTGCTGATGTTGTGGGAGGTCCGGGTGTCCGGCACGCTGGCGCTGGAACGTTCGGTCTTGATACGGAAGATGCGGTCTTCAAGGCCGGTGCGGTTGCCGTACCAGATCAGGGAAATTTCCCGCTGCGGGTCTTCGGTCAGTTCGTCGTTGTCGTCCCAGGATGGCATCCAGAAGCTGGCGTCGGCAGCGTACAGCTCCAGCCAGTTGTCCCAGTCCTTGTCGTCGAGGTAGCGCGCTTCGCGGTAGAGAAAGTCGCGCACGGTGTCGTAGGTCACGCTCATGCCAGTTCCTCCACCTTGATCAACGCCGACTGCTCGGCGTCCAGCGCCTTGAGCATGGTTTGCTGCCAATACTTGTGTTGCAGCACGAACAGCCCTTCGTCTTCGGTGCGAACGCCACTGAGCAACGGGTGCAGGTCTATTTCCTTGGCCGCCTCGTCGGCGCCTTCGACCCAGTGTTCGGCGCCACGGGACATGTCGTTCCAGGCGCTGGTGCTGCCCTGGTAGCCCATCTGGCAGGAGCGGAACTCTTCCAGGTCGTCCGGGGTGGCCATGCCGCTGACGTTGAAGAAGTCTTCGTACTGGCGGATCCGGCTCGAGCGCGCGGTGTCGCTCTCCCCTTTGGGGGCGATGCAGTAGATGGTGATTTCGGTGCGGTTGACCGAGATCGGCCGGGCAATGCGGATCTGCGAGCTGAACTGGTCCATCAGGTACACGTTGGGGTACAGGCACAGGTTGCGCGAGTTCTCGATCATCCAGTCGGCGCGCGCCTTGCCGAAGTCCCTGGCCAATTCGTCACGGCGTTCGTACAGCGGACGGTCCTCGGGGTTGGACCAGCGGGTCCAGAGCAGCATGTGGCCCTTGTCGAAGGAGTAGAAGCCGCCGCCCTGCTTGGCCCAGGTGCCGGCGCTCATGGTCGGGTTCTCGTCCCCGCATTCACGCTGCTTGCGCTGGTTCTGGGTGGCTGCGTAGTTCCAGTGCACGGAGCTTACGTGGTAGCCGTCGGCGCCGTTTTCCGCGGTGAGCTTCCAGTTGCCTTCGTAGATGTAGCTGCTGGAGCCGCGCAGCACTTCCAGGCCGTCGGCGGACTGATCGACGATCATGTCGATGATCTTCGCCGATTCCCCCAGGTGCTCGACCAGCGGCACCACATCGGCCTTGAGGCTACCGAACAGGAAGCCACGGTAGGACTCGAAGCGCGCGACTTTGGTCAGGTCGTGGGAGCCTTCACAGTTGAAGCTGGCCGGGTAGCCTGCCGCCGAGGGGTCCTTGACCTTGAGCAACTTGCCGGAGTTGTTGAAGGTCCAGCCATGGAACGGGCAGGTGTAGGACGATTTGTTGCCGGTCTTGTGGCGGCAGAGCATCGCCCCACGGTGGCTGCAGGCGTTGATGAAGGCGTTGAGCTCACCGTCCTTGTTGCGCGCGATGAAGATCGACTGGCGGCCCATGGTGGTGGTGTAGAAATCGTTTTTGTTGGGGATCTGGCTCTCGTGGGCCAGATACAGCCAGTTGCCCTCGAAAATGTGCTGCATTTCAAGATCGAACAGGCGCGGGTCGGTAAACATCTCGCGCTTGCAACGGAAAATACCCTGTTCTTTGTCGTCTTCGAGCAGGGAGTGAAGGTATTCGGGTCGCAGGGACATGGCCGCCGCCTCCATTGTTTTTATTCAGGCAAGGCTCATGCTAGAGCCGGTGCTAGAGGGGCAATAGCCATTGGCTGCAGATCATTATCCGTTTTGTGCAATTGCCCCCATGGCGGTCAATGGCGGCGCTTGAGGGTATCGGAAGGCAATTCGCCGAACTGTTTACGGTAGCTCTCGGAAAACCGCCCCAGGTGCAGGAAGCCGTAGTCCATGGCCAGTTCGGTGACGTTGCGCACCGTGCAGGTGGGGTCGCTGAGGCAGGCGTTGACCCGCTCCAGTTTCTTCTGCCGGATGTAGTTTTTCGGCGTGCAGGCGGCATGCCGTTCGAACAGGCCATACAGCGAGCGCAAGCTCATGCGGGCCTGGCGCGCCAGTTCCTCGCTGCAGATGTCCTGCTTGAGATTGCGCTCGATGTAGTCGGCGATCAGCTCGAAACTCGAGGTCTGGGAACCAAGACCGGCGCGGCTGACGTTGGTTTTCATCAGGCTGAGCATCTTGCTGACGATGATCTGCGCGTAGTGCTCCTGGACCCGGGGCATGCTCTCGGTGGCCTCGGCTTCCTGGCAGACCATGCCCAGCAGATTGACGAAGCCTTCGAGTTCGGCCAGTTGGTAGCGGTTTTCGAGGAAGCGTACGCCCTGCCCCGGATGCAGCCAGCGTTGTTCCTGGCAGACCGACTCGAGCAGGCTGGCGGGCATTTTCAGGATGAATTTTTCGCAATCGTCGGAGTATGTCAGGTCCACCGGATCGTCCGGGTTGATCAGCAGCAATTCACCGGGGGCGAAGTAGTGTTCCTGCTTGTGACCGCGCCACAGGCAGTTGCCCTTGAGCAGTACCTGCAGGTGAAAGATGGTCTCCAGCGCTGGCGAGGTAACCCGCACACTGCCGCCGTAACTGATGCGGCACAGGTCCAGGCTGGCGAATTTGCTGTGATTGAGACTGGCTTGCGGGCTGCCACTCTTGGGCAGGCGGATGCAGTGGTTGCCCACGTGCTGATTGACGTAACCCGACACCGCGTAAGGGTCGGCCTGCGCAAAGACACTGCTGCGCTCACTCAAGAGATGCGCTTGCATAACCGGTCACTCTCATTATTTTTATAGGCTGTGCAGGGCTGCTCGTGGCGCCCTGCTCAGGCAAATCAGGCCTGGGCATTCTAGGCAACTTACCCCACAGCGCAAAGCCACGGGAAAACCGCAGGGTTTTACCGTGGCTCGATTCCCGCGTGGATCAGTCCTCCAGTGCGCGAACCCGCTCGTGACGCTGCTGCTCCTGGGGCTGGGCCGAGGATTGCAGGGTGAAGTCGAACTCGATTTCGGCAAACCGACCGCTCACGCCGTAGGCCGCGGCACGCTGCTGGTCGTCGCTGAAGGTAATCTGGGCGATCAGCTCGTCACGAGTGGCGTAGGCGAAGTCATCGTGCAGGTACTTGTCGCCATCCAGGTTGATCTGGGTGGTCAGGTGGCGATGGTCATCGGCCGAGATGAAGAAGTGAATGTGCGCCGGACGCTGGCCATGCCGGCCCAGTTGATCGAGCAGTTGCTGGGTCGGGCCATCCGGTGGGCAGCCGTAGCCCGACGGTACGATACTGCGAAAACGATAGCGGCCTTCGGCATCGGTGACGATGCGCCGACGCAGGTTGAACTCCGACTGGCTGCCATCGAAATACGAGTAGGTGCCGCCGGTGTTGGCGTGCCAGACGTCAACCACAGCCCCGGCCAGCGGCGTGCCGTCGGTGTTCTTGACCTGGCCCTGCATGAACAGCACCACACCCGGGTCGACGCCGTCATCCAGGCGTGCCTCTGCCTGGGACAGCGGTGCGCCGGCCACGTACAGCGGGCCTTCGATGGTCCGCGGAGTGCCGCCGGCCTTGCCGGCCTGCTCGTCTGCAGCGTCCATCAGCAGGTCCAGATAGTGTTCCAGGCCCAGGCCGGCCACCAGCAGGCCAGCTTCCTGGCGGCTGCCCAGCACGTTGAGGTAGTTGACCGCTTTCCAGAACTCTTCCGGGGTCACGTTGAGGTCTTCGATGATGTTCACCGAATCGCGCAGGATGCGGTAGACCAAGGCCTTGGCACGCGGGTTACCGTCATCGTTGAGCAGGCCGCTGGCTTCTTCGAGAAACTTCTGGGCCGTGGCAGTGTGGGAAATTCTGACGTTCATGATTAATCCTCATCTTGTATTTATTAGAGTACAGAACAGGCAACAGCGGCTCAGCGATCGTCCTCATGAATAGAAGAAGGATGCCTGCACATCGCCGTCACTTCGATAGCCATGTAGGGATACAGCGGCAATTGCATCAGCAGATCGTGCAGTTCTTGCACGCTGTCGACGTCGAACACGCTGTAATTGGCGTACAACCCGGCAATGCGCCACAGGTGCCGCCACTTGCCCTGCTGCTGCAGGCGCTGGGCCAGGGCCTTCTCGTCGGCCTTGAGTTGAGCGGCTCGCTCAGGGTTCATGTCGACCGGCAGGTTCACGGTCATTTTTACGTGGAACAACATGTGCAACTCCTCAGACTAAATGGTGGGCAGGGGCGCTCTTGTCCCGGCGGAAAAACGCCAGGCGCTCTTCGTCCAGGTTCAGGCCCAGGCCCGGCGCCGATGAAACGTGTAGGTGGAAATCGCGGTACACCAGCGGTTCGCTGAGGATGTCTTCGGTCAACAGCAGCGGGCCGAACAACTCGGTGTCCCAGCTCAGTTTGTTCAGGGTCAGGAACGCATGGGCCGAGGCCAGGGTACCGATCCCGCCTTCGAGCATGGTGCCCCCGTACAGGCCGATGCCCGCCGCTTCGGCAATCGCCGCCGTGCGCAACACCGCGCGGGGTCCGCCATTCTTGGCGATTTTCAGGGCGAACACCGAGGCCGCGCCTTCCCGGGCCAGGTTGAACGCGTCCTCGACGCACTCGATCGACTCGTCGGCCATGATCGGCGCCGGGCTCATGGCATTCAGGCGCACCATGCCGGAACGGTTGTTGCGCGAAATCGGCTGTTCGATCAGGTCGATGCCATTGCCGCCGAGAATCCGGCAGGCGCGCAGGGCCACGGCTTCGTCCCACGCCTGATTGACGTCGACCCGCACACTGGCGCGATCGCCCAGGGCTTTCTTGATGGCGATCACATGGGCCAGGTCGCGGTCGACGTCACCGGCGCCGATCTTCAACTTGAAGATCCGGTGCCGACGCAGGTCGAGCATCTGCTCGGCCTCGGCGATGTCCCGGGCGGTATCGCCGCTGGCCAGGGTCCAGGCCACCGGCAGCGAGTCGCGCACCCGGCCACCGAGCAATTCGCTGACCGCCAGCCCCAGGCGCTTGCCCTGAGCGTCGAGCAAGGCAGTTTCGATACCTGACTTGGCAAAGGTGTTGCCGCGAATGCTGCGCTCCAGGCGCAACATCGCCGCGTTGATATTGCTGGCATCCTGGCCCAGCAGCAGCGGGGTGAAATGCTGGTCGATGTTGGTCTTGATGCTGTCCGGGCTTTCATTGCCGTAGGCCAGGCCACCGATGGTGGTCGCCTCGCCTATCCCCTCGATACCGTCCTCGCAGCGTACCCGGATGATCACCAGGGTCTGGTTCTGCATGGTGTGCATCGCCAGCTTGTGTGGGCGGATGGTCGGCAGATCGACGATGATCGTCTCGATCGATTTAATGGCAGCAGCAAGCATGTCGATACCCGTCAGGTTCTTGAAGTTCTGGGATCGATTCTCGTACGGCTTTTTTCTGGGTTCCAATATAGAATTGGTCTGGATCGATACCTTAAAGGTATTCACTCCTGTGGACGGTGGAGGGCTCATGGAGCTGCGTCATTTACGTTACTTCCAGGTGCTGGGGCAAACCCTGAATTTCACCCGCGCCGCCGAGCGCCTGCATATCGCCCAGCCGCCACTGAGCCGGCAGATCCAGCAATTGGAAGATGAACTGGGGGTGGTGCTACTCGAGCGTGGGCGGCCATTGCGCCTGACCGAGGCGGGACGATTTTTCCTCGAGCATTCCACAGCGTTGCTCGAGCAACTGCACAAGGTCTGCGACAACACGCGGCGCATCGGCCTGGGCGAGAAGACCTGGCTGGGCATCGGCTTTGCGCCTTCGACCCTGTATGGCGTGTTGCCCGAGCTGATTCGCCGCCTGCGCAGCAACGAGATCCTGGAACTGGAGCTGGGGCTGTCGGAAATGACCACCCTGCAACAGGTGCAGGCACTCAAGGCCGGGCGGATCGATGTCGGATTCGGGCGGATTCGCATCGACGACCCGGCGATCATCCAGACGGTGCTCAACGAAGACCGCCTGGTCGCCGCCCTGCCCGCTGGCCACCCTCTGCTGGCAAGGCCCATCAGCCTCACCGAACTGGCCGCCGAACCCTTTGTGCTGTACCCGGGCAATCCCCGGCCAAGCTATGCCGATCACGTGATCGCGCTGTTCGAATCCTACGGGGTCAGCATCAAGGTGGCGCAGTGGACCAACGAACTGCAAACGGCGATAGGCCTGGTGGGCGCGGGAATCGGCGTGACGCTGGTACCGGCCTCGGTGCAGTTGCTGCACCGCGACGACATCGGCTTCACTCCACTGCTGGAAAGCAATGCCACCTCGCCGATCATCCTCAGCCAGCGCATCGGCGATGTGTCGCCGGGGCTGAACCATTGCCTGCGGTTGATCGAGCAGTTGCGCAGCGCTTGATCGCTCAAGGCAAACCCGATAGGAACGAGTCGGACGACGCTCCGTCTGCTCGCGATGGCCGTGTGTCAGGCGCCGTCAATGTTGAGTGCGCCGGAGCCATCGCGGGCAAGCCCGCTCCCACAGGCTTTGTGGTGTATGCGGGATCTGTGCGCATCCAAAACCACTGTGGGAGCGAGCTTGCTCGCGATAGCAATGTGCCAAGCACCATCGATGTTGAATGTGCCGACCCCATCGCGAGCAGGCCGCAAGCGGGCGCCCGCTCCCACAAGCCTTACAGATCCTACAGACCTCGGACTTCGTCGACGCCGCGGTTGGCCAATTGGTCGGCACGTTCGTTGCCTGGGTGGCCGATGTGCCCGCGGACCCATTTCCAGGTCACGTTGTGGCGGTTGACCTGCTCGTCCAGCAGTCGCCACAGGTCGGCGTTTTTCACCGGTTCCTTGGCCGCGGTTTTCCAGCCGCGCTTTTTCCAGTTGACCATCCACTCGTTGATGCCTTTCATCACGTACTGCGAGTCCGTCACCAGCAGCACGTCGCAGGAACGCTTGAGCTCTTCCAGGCCGCGAATCGCGCCCATCAGTTCCATGCGGTTGTTGGTGGTATTGGCTTCGCCGCCCCAGAGTTCCTTTTCCACGCCCTTGCAGATCAGCAGTGCGCCCCAGCCGCCGGGGCCAGGGTTGCCTTTGCAGGCGCCGTCGGTGAAGAGTTCTACGCTATCGCTCATGCCAATCTATCCAGAAAATGTCGGTGGCTTGCCGATCAACGACCGACAACGCCTGAGGCCGGGCAAGCCCGGCCGGGAAAATAATGAGGGTGTTACGGATCGCTGTGGCGGCGGTTGACCTTGGCCATCGGCAGTGGAATCAGCTTGCCCATTGGCTCGCGGCGAACCTGACGCACCGGGCGCAGGCCGACTACTATCTTGCGTGCCACCAATAAATAGAAACCACCACCGGATACCTGCCAGTCTCCGGCCTTGCGCTCCCAACCGGCCAAGCGTGTTTGCCAGGCGGGGGATGCGAGCGGCGGACGATAGCACCCGAAGCGGCGTTTCTCCAGCGCGAAGCCCAGCAGGTTGAGCCAGTCGGCAACCCGTGACGGCGAAATACAGCGCGCCTTGCGCAGCCCGTCATGGGCAAACACATGGCGCAGGCCCCAGGTGCTCCAGGGGTTGATACCGATGATCAGCAAATGCCCGCCAGGCCTTACGGCACTGGCCGCTTCGCGCAGCAGGCCATGGGGCGACAGGCAGAAGTCCAGGCCGTGCTGCATCACCACCACGTCGGCGGCGTGTTCGCTGAGGGGCCAGGCCTGTTCTTCGCAGACGATTTCCACCCCCGGCAACGGTGCGCCAAGGCGCACATTACGCTGCACCTGGGGCGCATTGGGTGGAGACTCGGCAGACGGCCCGTAATGCACCAGGTAGCCACCAAAAAAGCGCCCCAACTCGTCTTCGAGCATGCGCCGCTCTTCATTCAGTAGAAATTGCCCCAGGGGACCGGACAGCCACTCGCGGGCCGCGCTGATCAATGCCAGCCAGTCCGGGTCAGCCTGAGCGAACGCTTTATCGGTCATTGCATTCTCCAATGCGCCAGGAAGCTCTAAGATGCACCAATGTTTTCCGCTTGGCGAATCCCGCGATGATACAGATCAGTGCTCTTCCCGCGTTCACCGACAACTACATCTGGTTGTTACAGGATCATCGCAGCCAGTGCTGCGCGGTGGTCGATCCAGGCGATGCCGCGCCGGTCCAGGCCTGGCTGGCCCAACACCCGGAGTGGCGGCTGAGCGAGATTCTGATCACCCACCATCACCATGATCACGTCGGCGGAGTCGAAACCCTGAAGCACGCCACGGGCGCGACGGTCTACGGCCCTGCCAGCGAAAACATTCCCGGGCGCGACGTGGCCCTCAATGACAACGATCGAGTCAGCGTACTCGGTTGGGAGTTTGAGGTGTATGCGGTGCCAGGCCACACCCTGGGCCATATCGCCTATTACCACCACGGCCTGCTGTTCTGTGGCGACACCCTGTTCGCCGCCGGCTGCGGGCGCCTGTTCGAGGGCACGCCGCAGCAAATGCATGACTCCCTCAGCCGCCTCGCCGCCCTGCCCGAGGACACCCTGGTGTATTGCACCCATGAGTACACCCTGAGCAACCTGCGTTTCGCTGTCGCGGTCGAGCCCGACAACCGACATATAGCCGAGCGATTCGAGAAGGTCTCCCAGTTACGCGAAGCCGGACGCATGTCGTTGCCTTCGACCCTGGCGCTGGAAAAGCTGACAAACCCGTTTCTGCGTACTGGCGTAACATCTGTTAAAGAAAAAATAGACGAACGGAATGGCCCCGATAACCGGGCCCCCAGTGAGGTTTTTGCGGCCCTGCGCGCATGGAAAGATAAGTTCTAAGCAGTGCCACCATAGGCCGAAAAATTCTGAATGGTTGACCGCACCCGGTGCGCTTTCTAGAATCGCCCGACATTTTTGCCCGGAACTTACTTCCAGCCAATGTCGTCATCTATTCGTAAATCCATCCATTCAGACGCATTGACCCGCTTGGCTCAAGCCATCGCGGTGGCTGTGTCCGCCACCCTGGCGGGCTGTAGCAGCACCAGTCAGTTGCCGCAAACCGACGCGGCCCACACCTTATCCGTACGCACCAAGCAAAAACCGATCTGGCTCAGCGAGAAGCCCGCCCCGGAAATTCCCCAGGATGTCTGGGAGCGCATGCGCCAGGGCTTCCAGCTGCAAGATGGCCTGGGCGTCAACCCGCGCATCGAGCAACAGCGCTTGTGGTTCGCCAGTAACCCGTCCTACCTGGAAAGTGCCGGCGAGCGCGGCAGCCTGTACATCCACTACATCGTCGAACGCCTCGAAGAACGCAACATGCCGCTGGAACTGGCCCTGCTGCCAGTCATTGAAAGCTCCTACAACCCGATGGCCTACTCGCGTTCCCATGCCGTTGGCCTGTGGCAGTTCATTCCGTCCACCGGGCGTTACTTCAACCTGCGCCAGACCCGCTTCTACGATGGTCGTCGCGACATCACGGCCTCCACCACGGCCGCGATGGACTACCTGACCAAGTTGCACGACATGTTCAACGGCGACTGGCTGCTGGCCCTGGCGGCCTACAACGCCGGCGAAGGCACGGTCAGCCGGGCCATCGAGCGCAACGAAAAGCTCGGCCTGCCCACCGACTACTGGAACCTGCCGTTGCCGGCAGAAACCCAGGCCTACGTGCCCAAGCTGCTGGCCCTCTCGCAAGTGGTCCTGGCGCCCGAAGCCTACGGCGTGAACCTCAATCCGATCGCCAACGAACCCTACTTCGAAGTCGTCGAGATCAACCAGCGCATGGACCTGTCCAAGGTTGCCGCGGTGGCCAACATCGACGAAGACGAACTGTTCCAGCTCAACCCGGCCTTCAAGCAACGCACCACCATCGACGGCCCTCAGCACCTGCTGGTGCCAACGTCCAAGGCGCAACTGCTGACGACCAGCCTGTCGACCATGAAACCCGAAGAGCTGATCAGCAAGCGTTCGCTCAAGCCGGTGTTCGAGGGCGCAGACAGCCCGGCGCTGGCTACGGCCAAGCGTAGCTATCGGGTCAAGCGCGGCGACAACCTGACCTCCATCGCCAAAGCCAACCGGGTCGACGTCAAGGACCTGCAGCGCTGGAACAACTTGACCGGCAAGAACCTCAAGGCCGGCCAGACCCTGGTCATGCAGGACACCCGCAAGCGCAGCACCGGCCGCACCACCACGGTGCTGGCCGCCAACACCAAGAAGCAGACCCAGTACAAGGTCAAGCAAGGCGACTCGCTGTACATGGTAGCCAAGCGCTTCAACGTCGAGATGCAACACCTCAAGCGCTGGAACCCGCGCGTTGGCCAGGCACTCAAGCCTGGGCAGATGCTGACGGTCTCCTCGCCACGCTGAGCCCCCCTGCCTGCGATGGTCGCCAACGATGACGCGTACATCCTGAATCACCGCGTTGTTCTTTAGTGCATCGCTGGCAAGCCAGCTCCCACAGTTTCTACCGCAAACCTTGTGGGAGCTGGCTTGCCAGCGATCGTCGTCAACGATGGCCCGTGTTGCGTGGGAGAACCTTGAACCCTACCTTTTTCCTGCCCATACAAGCTGTTACTGTACGAACCATGTAGCCCAAGCCGCCTGGATCGGATCTCTGACTTGAAGCGTCCCCTGCCCCTGTTCCTGATCAGTCTGGCCTTGAGCTTCCCCGCATGCGCGACGATCAGCGAAAGCCATGGTTATGCGCAGTTCGGCACACTCAAGTACCCGACACGTTTCACCCACTTCGACTGGGTAAACCCGCAAGCGCCCAAGGGCGGTACGTTGCGGCTCATGGCCTTTGGCACGTTCGACACCCTCAATCCCTACACCTTCAAGGGCACCAGCCCGGTCGCCACGGCTAACTTCCTGCAGTACGGAATCAACGAGTTGAACGAACCGTTGATGGTCGGCACCGGCCAGTACGCGCCATCAGGGGACGAACCGGCCTCCAGCTACGGCTTGATCGCCCAGTCCGTCGAGTACAGCGAGGACCGCAGCTGGGTGGTGTTCAACCTGCGGCCCGAAGCACGCTTTCACGATGGCCAGCCGATTACCGCCCGCGACGTGGCCTTTTCCTACCGACTGCTGCTCAAGGAAGGCCATCCGCGCTACCGCACCAGCCTTCAGGAAGTGCAGCGGGTGGATATCCTCAACCCCCTGCGCATCCGCTTCGTGTTCAAGCGGGCGGGCAACCCGTTGCTGATCCTGCGCCTGGGCGAGTTGCCGGTATTGCCCCAGCATTACTGGAAAGGCCGCGATTTCAAGGCCACCACCTTCCAGGCGCCGCTGGGCAGCGGGCCGTACCGCATCACCCGGGTGTCGCCAGGCCGGCAGTTGCTGTTCGAGCGAGTGAAGGATTACTGGGGCAAGGACTTGCCGGTCAATCGCGGCAAATACAACTACGATCGCGTCGAAGTCGAGTTCTATCGCGACAGCGATGTGGCGTTCGAAGCCTTCAAGGCCGGCGAGTTCGACATCTACATCGAGCACCAGGCGAAAAACTGGGCCAATGGCTACAACTTCCCCGCCGTACGCCGTGGCGAGGTGGTCAAGGCGCAGATCGAGCACCAGATCCCGACCCAGACCCAAGGCCTGTTCATGAACACCCGGCGCGCCTCGTTCGCCGACGCCAAGGTGCGCGAAGCCCTGGGCCTGATGTTCGACTTCGAATGGACCAATCGCACCCTGTTCAGCGGCGCCTACAAACGGGCCATGAGTTTCTACCCCAACAGTGAGTTTGCCGCCACCGGCCTGCCGGTGGGTCACGAGTGGCTGATGCTCTCGCCCTATCGCGAGCAGTTGCCCGCCAAGCTGTTCACCGCCCCCTTCAGCCTGCCGCAGACCGATGGCCGCGGGATTCCCCGCGACACCCTGCGCCAGGCCCTTGGCCTGCTCGCCGAGGCCGGCTGGAAGCTCAGCGGCCAGCGCCTGCAGAATGCCGCCGGCCAACCGCTGCGCCTGGAGATCCTGCTGGTCAATCCGAACCTGGAGCGCATTCTCCAGCCCTACACGGAAAACCTCGCCAGCATCGGCATCGACGCCCGCCTGCGCACCGTCGACCGGGCCCAGTACAAACAGCGCCTGGACCAGTTCGATTTCGACATGATCCTGATGACCCTCGACCAGACCCTGAGCCCGGGCCTGGAGCAGTGGCAGTACTTCCACTCCAGCCAGGCCAAGGTCAAGGGCAGCAAGAATTACGCCGGCGTGGCCAACCCGGTGGTCGACCACCTGCTGGAACAACTGCTCGCCGCCCAATCCCGTGACGCGCAACTGGCCGCCGGCAAGGCCCTGGACCGGGTGCTGCTGTGGCAGCACTACATCATTCCCAACTGGTACATCAATTATCATCGCCTGGCGTACCGCAACCGGTTCGCCTTCGTCACCACGCCGCCCTATACGCTGGGGCTCAACGCCTGGTGGCTGAAGACTTCGGAGAAAGCCCAATGATGCCTTTGCGTACCCTGCTGGGCCTGGTCTTCGCAGGACTGGCCTGCGTCGCCCAAGCGGCCCCGCAACATGCCCTGACCCTGTACAACGAGCCACCCAAGTACCCGGCGGACTTCAAGCACTTCGCCTACGTCAATCCCGACGCGCCCAAGGGCGGGATCTTCCGCCAGGCCGGTTTCGGCGGGTTCGACAGCCTCAACCCCTTCATCAGCAAGGGTGTGCCGGCCGACAACATCGACCTGATCTACGACACCCTGGCCCGCCAGAGCCTGGATGAACCCTTCACCGAGTACGGACTGCTGGCCGGCAAGATCGAAAAGGCCCCGGACAACAGCTGGGTGCGTTACTACCTGCGCCCCGAAGCCCGCTTCCATGACGGTCATCCGGTGCGCGCCGAGGACGTGGTCTTCAGCTTCCAGACCCTGATCAAGGACGGCGCGCCCCTGTTCCGCGGCTACTACGGCGACGTGGCAGAAGTGATCGCCGAAGACCCGCTGCGGGTCCTGTTCAAGTTCAAGCACAACAATAACCGCGAGCTGCCACTGATCCTTGGCCAACTGCCGGTGCTGCCCAAGCACTGGTGGCAAAACCGCGACTTCAGCAAGGGCAACCTCGAGGCGCCGTTGGGCAGCGGTCCGTACCAGGTCAGCGAGGTCAAGGCCGGGCGTTCGATCCGTTATCAACGGGTCAAGGACTACTGGGGCAAGGACCTGCCGATCAACCGCGGCTTCTACAATTTCGACACCCTGAGCACCGACTACTACCGCGACAACACGGTGGCACTGGAGGCACTCAAGGCCGGACAGTTCGATTACTGGCTGGAAATGACCGCCAAGAACTGGGCCAACGCCTACAACATTCCCGCCGTCACCGAAGGTCGGCTGATCAAGGAGCAGATCCCCAACGGCAACCCCACCGGCATGCAAGGTTTCGTCTACAACCTGCGCCGTCCGGTGTTCCAGGACGTGCGAGTGCGCCAGGCCCTGAGCCTGCTGCTGGACTTCGAATGGACCAACAAACAACTGTTCAACGGTGCCTACGCCCGCACTCGCAGCTACTTCGAAAATTCGGAAATGGCCGCCAGCGGCCTGCCGGATGCCGAGCAACTGGCGATCCTCGAACCCTTGCGCGGCAAGATCCCCGACCAGGTGTTCAGCCAGCCCTTCGAGAACTCGGTGTGTGACGGCAGCGGCATGATCCGCGCCCAGCAGCGCCAGGCCTACCAACTGCTGCAGGAAGCCGGCTGGCGCATCGTCGACGACAAGATGGTCGACACCACCGGTAAACCGGTGAGCATCGAATTCCTGCTGGCCCAGACCGAATTCGAGCGAGTCCTGCTGCCGTTCAAGCGCAACCTCAGTGACCTGGGGATCGAGCTGGTGATCCGCCGGGTTGACGTGTCCCAGTACATCACCCGCGTGCGCTCACGGGACTTCGACATGGTGGTCGGCAGCTTCCCGCAGTCCAACTCACCGGGCAACGAACAGCGTGAGTTCTGGAAATCGGAAAGTGCCGACAAGCCCGGCAGCCGCAACACCATCGGCCTGAGGGACCCGGCCATCGACCAACTGGTGGAAGAACTGATCAACGCCGATTCACGCCAGAGCCTGGTGGCCCACGCCAGGGCGCTCGACAGAGTGCTGCAATGGGGCTATTACGTGATCCCCAACTGGCACATCAAGACCTGGCGCGTGGCGTATTGGAACCACATCGGCCACCCCAAGATTTCGCCGGCCTATGACATAGGCATCAACACCTGGTGGATCAAGCCCGATGCCAAGCCCGCGATCGAGGTGCTGACCAACGAGCAAACCGAACCTGCAGGCGTGGAGCAATAAGATGCTGGCGTACATATTACGGCGACTGTTGCTGATCATCCCGACCCTGTTCGGCATCCTGTTGATCAACTTCGTGATCATCCAGGCGGCCCCCGGCGGCCCTGTGGAGCAGATGATTGCCAAGCTCGAAGGCTTCGAAGGCGCTACCAGCCGGATTGCCGGTGGCGGCGCGGAAGTCTCGGTGGCCGGCTCCAGCTACCGTGGCGCCCAGGGCCTGGACCCGGCGCTGATCAAGGAAATCGAGCACATGTACGGCTTCGACAAGTCGGCGCCGGAACGCCTGTGGATCATGGTCAAGAACTACGCCCGCCTGGATTTCGGTGAAAGCTTCTTTCGCGACGCCAAGGTCATCGACCTGATCAAGGAAAAGATGCCGGTGTCGATCTCCCTCGGGCTGTGGAGCACCCTGATCATGTACCTGGTGTCGATCCCCCTGGGGATCGCCAAGGCCACCCGCCACGGCAGTCACTTCGATGTCTGGACCAGCTCGGCGATCATCGTCGGCTACGCGATCCCGGCGTTCCTGTTCGCCATCCTGCTGATCGTGGTGTTCGCCGGGGGCAGCTACCTGGACTGGTTCCCCTTACGCGGCCTGACGTCGAACAACTTCGACGAATTGAGCTGGAGTGGCAAGATCCTCGACTACTTCTGGCACCTGGCACTGCCCGTCACGGCGCTGGTGATCGGCAACTTCGCAACCATGACCCTGCTGACCAAGAACAGCTTTCTCGACGAAATCAACAAGCAATATGTGGTCACGGCCCGGGCCAAGGGCCTGACCCGCCATCGGGTGCTCTATGGCCACGTGTTCCGCAACGCCATGCTGCTGGTAATCGCCGGATTCCCCTCGGCCTTCATCGGGATCTTCTTCACCGGCTCCCTGCTGGTGGAGGTGATCTTCTCCCTCGACGGCCTCGGCTTGATGAGTTTCGAGGCGGCGATCAACCGCGACTACCCGGTGGTCTTCGGCACGCTGTTCATCTTCACCTTGCTCGGCCTGGTGGTGAAACTGATCGGCGACCTCACCTACACCCTGGTCGATCCGCGCATCGACTTCGAAACCCGGGAGCATTGAGATGAACCTGTCCCCTCTCAACCGCCGGCGTTTCGAACTGTTCAAGGCCAACAAGCGTGGCTGGTGGTCGCTGTGGCTGTTCCTGATCCTGTTTGGCCTGAGCCTGGGCGCCGAACTGATTGCCAACGACAAGCCGCTGGCGGTGCATTACGACGGCGGATGGTACTTCCCGGCACTCAAGCGCTACCCGGAAACCACCTTCGGCGGCGAGTTCCCGCTGGAAGCCAACTACAAGAGCCCCTACATCCGCGAACTGCTCAAGGCCAAGGACGCCTGGACCCTATGGGCGCCGATCCCCTTCAGCTACCAGAGCATCAACTACGACCTGAAAGTCCCGGCCCCGGCCCCGCCCTCGGCGGATAACCTGCTGGGCACCGATGACCAGGGCCGGGACGTGCTTGCGCGGGTGATCTATGGCTTTCGGGTGTCAGTGCTGTTCGCCCTGACCCTGACCGTGCTCAGCTCGATCATCGGCGTTATCGCCGGGGCCCTGCAGGGTTTTTATGGCGGCTGGGTCGACTTGCTGGGCCAGCGCTTCCTGGAAATCTGGTCGGGGTTGCCGGTGCTGTACCTGCTGATCATCCTCGCCAGCTTCGTGCAGCCCAATTTCTGGTGGCTGCTGGGGATCATGCTGCTGTTTTCCTGGATGAGCCTGGTGGACGTGGTGCGTGCCGAGTTCCTGCGTGGGCGCAACCTGGAGTACGTGCGCGCCGCCCGGGCGCTGGGCATGCAGAACGGGGCGATCATGTTCCGCCATATCCTGCCCAACGCCATGGTCTCGACCATGACCTTCATGCCGTTCATTCTCACGGGCGCCATCGGCACCCTCACCGCCCTGGACTTCCTCGGCTTTGGCCTGCCACCCGGCGCCCCGTCCCTGGGTGAGTTGGTGGCCCAGGGCAAATCCAACCTGCAGGCACCCTGGCTGGGCATCAGTGCCTTTGCCGTGCTGGCGGTGATGCTCAGCCTGCTGGTATTTATCGGCGAGTCCGCTCGCGATGCCTTCGACCCGAGGAAGTGAAATGAATCAGGACAATCTGATCGAAGTGCGCGACCTCAGCGTCGAGTTCGTGGTTGGCGAGCACCAGCAGCGCGTGGTGCAAGGCGTCAGCTTCGACATCAAGCGCGGGGAAACCCTGGCTCTGGTGGGCGAAAGTGGTTCGGGCAAGTCGGTCACGGCGCACTCGATCCTGCGCCTGCTGCCCTACCCCCTCGCTCGTCACCCCACAGGGACCATCCAGTACGCCGGACACGACCTGCTGAGCCTGAAGGAGAAAACCATCCGCCACATCCGCGGTAACCGGATCGCGATGATCTTCCAGGAGCCCATGACCTCGCTGAACCCGCTGCACAGCATCGAGAAGCAGATCAACGAAGTGCTCGGAATCCACAAGGGCCTGACCGGCAAGGTCGCGACCCGGCGCACCCTGGAGCTGCTGGAGCTGGTGGGCATCCCCGAGCCCCACAAGCGCCTCAAGGCCCTGCCCCACGAATTGTCCGGCGGCCAGCGCCAGCGGGTGATGATCGCCATGGCCCTGGCCAACGAGCCGGAATTGCTGATCGCCGACGAACCGACCACCGCGCTGGACGTTACCGTGCAGTTGAAAATCCTCGAATTGCTCAAGGAGTTGCAGGCGCGCCTGGGCATGGCGCTGCTGCTGATCAGCCACGATTTGAACCTGGTGCAAAGAATTGCGCATCGGGTATGTGTCATGCAGCGCGGTTGCATCGTCGAACAGGCATCCTGCGCAGAATTGTTTCGCGCGCCGCAGCATCCGTACACCCGTGAGCTGTTGGCCGCGGAGCCCAGCGGGCGGCCTGCAACCAATGAAATTGGGCCGCCGCTGCTGCAAGTCGAGGACCTGAAAGTCTGGTTCCCGATCAAGAAAGGCTTCTTGCGCAGCACGGTCGATTATGTGAAAGCGGTGGATGGCATCAACTTCAGCCTGCCCCAGGGCCAGACCCTGGGTATTGTCGGCGAGAGTGGTTCGGGGAAATCGACCCTGGGCCTGGCGATTTTGCGCCTGATCGCCAGCAAAGGCGCGATCCGCTTTGCAGGCAAGCAGTTGGACGGCTTGACGCAGCAGCAGGTCAGACCGCTGCGGCGGGAGATGCAGGTGGTCTTCCAGGACCCCTTCGGCAGCCTGAGCCCACGCATGTGCGTGAGCCAGATCGTCGGCGAAGGCTTGCAGATCCACAAGATCGGTACGCAAGCCGAACAGGAGCTGGCTATCATTGCAGCCCTTGAGGAGGTAGGACTGGACCCGGCAACCCGGCACCGCTACCCCCATGAATTTTCCGGCGGGCAACGGCAAAGAATCGCCATTGCCCGGGCTTTAGTGCTAAAACCGGCGTTGATTTTGCTGGACGAGCCGACTTCGGCTCTGGACCGCACCGTGCAACGCCAAGTGGTTGAACTGCTGCGCAGACTGCAAAGCAAGTACAACCTGACGTATCTGTTTATCAGCCATGACCTGGCTGTGGTGAAAGCGCTGAGCCACCAGCTGATGGTGGTCAAGCATGGCCAAGTGGTCGAACAGGGAGACGCGCAAGGTATCTTTGCCGCCCCCCAACATCCGTATACACAGCAGTTGCTGGAAGCCGCTTTCCTGGCACCAGCCACTGCGCAATAACCTGAAAGAGGAGCAACACATGGGTTTTCTCGCCGGTAAGCGCGTACTGATCGTCGGTGTCGCAGCAAGCTGTCCATCGCATCCGGCATCGCTGCCGCCATGCATCGCGAGGGCGCTGAGCTTGCCTTCACTTATCAGAACGACAAACTCAAGGGTCGCGTCGAAGAGTTCGCACAAGGCTGGGGCTCGAGCCCTGAACTGTGCTTCCCGTGCGACGTGGCCAGCGATGAAGAAATCGCCAAGGTCTTCGAAGCACTGAGCAAGAAGTGGGACGGCCTGGACTGCATCGTGCACTCCGTCGGCTTCGCCCCGGGCGACCAACATGACGGCGACTTCACCGAA
>NZ_JBIUWJ010000016.1:0-61268 GCF_044743405.1 Pseudomonas sp. NPDC087626 | reverse complement strand
AGATCTGGACTGCGACTTAAATGAAGCCAGCACCGGTTACTGTTTCCGCTTTTCACTCTACATGAGCGCCTACAGCTTCGTGGCCCTGGCCAAGGCTGGTCGCGAAATGATGAAAGGCCGCAACGGCAGCCTGCTGACCCTGTCGTACCTGGGTGCCGAACGCACCATGCCGAACTACAACGTGATGGGCATGGCCAAGGCTTCCCTGGAAGCAGGCGTGCGTTACCTGGCCGGCTCCCTGGGCCCGGACGGTACCCGCGTAAACTGCGTATCGGCTGGCCCGATCCGCACCCTGGCAGCTTCGGGCATCAAGAACTTCCGCAAGATGCTGGCCGCCAACGAAGCACAAACCCCGCTGCGTCGTAACGTCACCATCGACGAAGTCGGCAACGCCGGCGCGTTCCTGTGCTCGGACCTGGCGTCCGGCATCAGCGGCGAAATCATGTACGTGGACGGCGGCTTCAACACCACCGCCATGGGCAACATCGAAGAGTAATCTTCGCGCGGCACGAAAAAACCGCCACGATCGGCTAATACCGATCCCGGCGGTTTTTTTGTGCCTTGGGCCTACCTCTTGGCGATCGCCGCCGATGCCGCCAGCATCGCCCGCAGCAACACCGCACAACCCGCCGCCAGATCCTCTGGCGTGGCGTTTTCGATTTCGTTGTGACTGATGCCGCCCTCGCACGGCACGAAAATCATCCCGGCCGGGCCCAGTTCGGCGAGGAAGATCGCGTCATGCCCCGCGCCACTGACAATATCCATATGGGACAGGCCCAAGCCCTGGGCCGCGCCGCGTACGGCCTCGACACAGCCTTGGTCGAAGTACAACGGAGGGAAATCGGCGGTCGGCGTCAGCTCATACGTCAGGCCGTGCTCCTGGCAGGTGCTGTCGATCACCTCGCGCACCTCGGCAATCATCGAGTCCAGGCGCGCCGGCTGCAGGTGCCGGAAGTCCAGGGTCATGCGCACCTCGCCGGGGATCACGTTGCGCGATCCCGGATAGGCTTGCAGGCAACCGACGGTGCCACAGGCGTGGGGCTGATGACCGAGGGCCGCGCGATTGACCGCTCCGACTATCACGGCGGCCCCCACCAGGGCGTCCTTGCGCAGGTGCATCGGCGTTGGCCCGGCGTGGGCCTCGACACCGCGCAGCTTGAGGTCGAACCATTTCTGCCCCAGCGCCCCCATCACCACACCGATGGTCTTGCGCTCGTCCTCCAGGATCGGCCCTTGCTCGATGTGCGCTTCAAAGTAAGCCCCCACCGCATGCCCGCTGACCTGGCGCGGTCCGGCATAACCGATCGCGTTGAGTGCTTCACCGACCGTCACCCCCTCGGCATCGACCTTGGCCAGGGTTTCTTCCAGGGTGAACTTTTCGGCAAACACCCCGGAACCCATCATGCACGGGGCAAATCGCGAGCCTTCCTCGTTGGTCCAGACCACCACCTCCAGTGGCGCCTCGGTCTCCACCCCCAGGTCGTTGAGCGTGCGCAGCACTTCGACCCCGGCCAGCACGCCAAAACAGCCGTCGAACTTGCCGCCGGTGGGTTGGGTGTCGATGTGGCTGCCGGTCATCACCGGTGGCAGGTCCGGGTTGCGCCCGGGGCGACGGGCAAAAATGTTGCCGACGGCATCGATGCTCACGCTGCACCCAGCGTCCTCGCACCAGCGCACAAAGATGTCCCGGGCCTGACGGTCAAGGTCGGTCAGGGCCAGGCGACAGACACCGCCCTTGACCGTGGCGCCGAGCCTGGCCAGCTCCATGAGCGACTGCCACAGGCGGTCACGATTGATGTGCTGATGGTTCGATTGCAGAACGTCTACGGCCGCGTTCATGGGGATCTCCTCAGGCTGTTATTGTTTTGTCAGGTACCAGGCACATGCTCCGCTCTGTGGGAGCGGGCTTGCCCGCGATGAGGCCTGCAGTCATACCGCCGATTTCGCAATGGAAGCGTCCGGCCGCATCGTGCACAACCCGTAGTAAATCAGGCCTCCCAGGGCCGAACCGGTGAACCAGCCGTAGCTGTAGAACCAACTGAACGCATCGCTGCCCAGGGACAACAGGGTCAGCACCACCGGTACGCCGAACGCGATGAAACCGAACCAGTTCCACGCCGGGTACACGTCATCGCGGTACAGCCCCGCCAGGTCCAGTTGCTGTTTCTTGATCAGGAAATAGTCCACCACCATGATCCCGGCGATCGGTCCAAGCAAGCTCGAATAACCCAGCAGCCAGTTGGAATACACCGATTCCAGGCTGATCTCGGAGACAATCCAGCCCAGTTTTTTCAGCAGTTCATGGCCCATCAGGGCCAGGCCCACCAGCCCTGTGAGCATCACCGCCATGGTCCGGTTGATCAGCTTGGGCGCCAGGTTCTGGAAGTCATTGGTCGGCGACACAATGTTCGCCGCGGTGTTGGTGGACAAGGTGGCAATGATGATCAAGGCCATGGCCAGCGCGACCCAGAGCGGGCTCTGGATGTGGCCGATGAGGGTCACCGGATCGGACACTGTCACCCCCACCAGTTTTTCCGAGGCGGCGGTCAGCACCACGCCCAGGGCGGCGAACAGGAACATGGTCAGCGGCAGGCCGATGATCTGCCCGACGATCTGGTCCTTCTGGCTTTTTGCGTAGCGGCTGAAATCCGGAATGTTCAACGACAGGGTGGCCCAGAAGCCGACCATGGCGGTCAAACCGGCGAAAAAGTAACTCCAGACGCTGGCGCCTTCCGGCCGTTTGGGTGGCTGCGCCATCAACTCGGTCAGGGAAACGTTCGGCATGGCCCACACCAGCAGCCCCAGCCCCACCAGCACCAACAGCGGCGCCGATAGGGTCTCCAGCCATTTGATCGACTCGGCCCCACGCAGCACCACCCACAGGTTCAGGGCCCAGAACACCATGAAGCCAATAACCTCGCCGGTGCCGCCGAGGGATTTCCAGCCCTCGAAGATCGAGCCCAGAAACAGATGGATTGCCAGCCCGCCGAACATGGTCTGGATACCGAACCAGCCACAAGCGACCAGGGCGCGGATCAGGCAGGGGACGTTGGAGCCGATCACCCCGAAGGAGGACCGCAGCAATACCGGGAACGGAATACCGTACTTGGTCCCGGCAAAGGCATTGAGGGTCAGCGGAATCAGGACGATGACGTTGGCCAGCAGGATCGCCAGCAGTGCTTCGCCGACGCTCAGGCCGAAGTAGGCTGTCAGCACCCCGCCCAGGGTATAGGTCGGTACGCAGATCGACATGCCGACCCACAGCGCGGTGATGTGCCATTTGTTCCAGGTGCGCTCATGCACCTTGGTCGGGGCAATGTCGTGGTTGTACCTGGGACTGTCGAGGACGTCACTGCCGGCGTCCAGTTCGTACAACCCGTCGCGCTCGGTGACCTGGGATCTGTTCTGTTGCATGGCCGCTCCACTGTTCTTTTGATTATTTTGCTCATCGGGCTGGCCAACGGAGTAACCGCGAGCCAAACGATGGCCGGAGAACTGACAACTTTTACCTTCCGACCAAGGCGTCAGCGGCGGCAATCAATAAGCGTGCCGCGAAGCGTGCCGCGGACGCTGCCAGGCTTCGGTGCGGATCAGTAAAATCCATGTAAACAACTGATATCTTTTCGTTTTTGTTTCAAAACCAGCCTGCCTGCGACAACTGACCTGCACACTCAGGCTAAATGCCAGGCAAGTTGTCCAACCCGTCAGGACTCATTCTGGTGCGTTATATTTATAGATGAATTTTTCCTTCGCCACAGGCTGACCTCAAATAGCTGATTTCACATGACAAATCTCGACCATATTGGGTTCCTGTCAAGTGCGTCAAAATGGTGAACGGTCGCACCAATATGCGGAATATCAGTTTTATCTGTTTATATTCAATGACTTAAAATAGTTATAAGCATATAAAAAATATTCTTGCTCATTCGCCTAACTCCAGCTAGCGTTTAATCCTGACAGCGCTGACAGGAATACAACTTCCTTAGCCTGCTACATATAAAACACTTAGAACCGGCACAAGCCGGTCTTGCCTGCGAGGAACTCGGAATGTCTCTGTTGATCCGTGGCGCCACTGTAATTACCCATGATGAAAGTTATCGCGCCGATGTCCTCTGCGCCGACGGTTTGATCAAAGCCATCGGTAACAATCTGGAAATTCCCGCAGGCTGCGAAGTGCTCGATGGCAGCGGCCAGTACCTGATGCCCGGCGGCATCGACCCCCATACCCACATGCAACTGCCCTTCATGGGCACAGTCGCCAGCGAGGACTTCTACAGCGGCACGGCCGCGGGCCTTGCCGGCGGCACCACCTCGATCATCGACTTCGTGATCCCCAACCCCCAGCAATCCCTGCTCGAAGCTTTTCAGCAGTGGCGCGGCTGGGCCGAGAAGTCCGCCGCCGACTACGGCTTTCATGTCGCCATCACCTGGTGGAGCGAGCAGGTCCGCGAGGAAATGGCCGAATTGGTCAGCCAGCACGGGGTCAACAGCTTCAAGCACTTCATGGCCTACAAGAACGCCATCATGGCGGCCGACGACACCCTGGTCGCCAGTTTCGAACGCTGCCTGGAACTCGGCGCCGTGCCCACCGTACATGCGGAAAACGGCGAACTGGTCTATCACCTGCAACGCAAGTTGATGGCCCAGGGCATGACCGGGCCGGAAGCACACCCTCTGTCGCGGCCGTCACAGGTTGAGGGTGAGGCGGCAAGCCGGGCGATCCGCATCGCCGAAACCCTCGGCACGCCGCTGTACCTGGTGCACGTCTCGACCAAGGAAGCCCTGGACGAAATCACCTACGCCCGCAGCAAGGGGCAGCCGGTCTACGGTGAGGTGCTGGCCGGGCACCTGCTGCTGGATGACAGCGTCTACCAGCACCCGGACTGGCACACCGCCGCCGGTTACGTGATGAGCCCGCCCTTCCGTCCCCGCGGCCACCAAGAGGCACTCTGGCACGGCCTGCAATCGGGCAACCTGCACACCACCGCCACCGATCACTGCTGTTTCTGCGCCGATCAGAAAGCCGCCGGTCGCGACGACTTCAGCAAGATTCCCAATGGCACGGCCGGCATCGAAGACCGCATGGCGGTGCTCTGGGATGAAGGGGTCAACAGCGGGCGCCTGTCGATGCAGGAATTCGTCGCGCTGACCTCCACCAACACCGCGAAGATCTTCAACCTCTACCCGCGCAAGGGCGCGATCCGCGTAGGCGCCGATGCCGACCTGGTGCTGTGGGATCCACAGGGCACTCGCACGATCTCGGCCAAGACCCATCACCAGCAAGTCGACTTCAACATCTTCGAAGGCAAGACCGTGCGCGGCATTCCCAGCCATACCATCAGCCAGGGCCGGCTGGTCTGGGCCGATGGCGACCTGCGGGCCGAACGGGGTGCCGGGCGCTACATCGAACGCCCAGCCTACCCGGCGGTGTTCGACCTGTTGAGCAAGCGCGCCGAACTGCACAAGCCGGTGGCGGTGAAACGCTGAGATCCGGGCCCACACAGGCCATACAAAAACCAATGCCCGCCAGAGGCAAACCCTCAAATAACCGTGAGGCCTAGACCGTGATCAATTCCCTGAACCACTTGCCCCATCCCCTTGAGGATGGCGCTACCCTCGCCGGCCACTTCAGCGACCTGGCCCCGCCCCTCACTGCGCGCCAGGCCGAAGTCGAAGCCTCGCGCTGCCTGTATTGCTACGACGCGCCCTGCGTCAACGCCTGCCCCAGCGAGATCGACATTCCCTCCTTCATCCGTAACATCCACCAGGACAACGTCCAGGGCGCCGCGCAGAAAATCCTCTCGGCGAACATTCTCGGCGGCAGCTGTGCCCGGGTCTGTCCGACGGAAATCCTCTGCCAGCACGCCTGCGTGCGCAACAACGCCGAGGAATGCGCGCCGGTGTTGATCGGCCTACTGCAACGCTATGCCATCGACAACGCGCACTTTCGCGAGCATCCGTTCCAGCGCGCCGCCGCCACCGGCAAGCGCATTGCCGTGGTCGGCGCCGGCCCCGCCGGGTTGTCCTGCGCGCACCGCAGTGCCATGCACGGCCATGAAGTGGTGATCTTCGAAGCCCGGGAAAAAGCCGGTGGACTCAATGAATACGGGATCGCCAAGTACAAGCTGGTGGATGACTTCGCCCAGCACGAACTGGATTTCCTCCTGCAAATCGGCGGCATCGAAATCCGCCACGGGCACAAGCTCGGCGACAACCTGAGCCTCAGCGACCTGCACCAACAGTTCGACGCAGTGTTCCTCGGGCTCGGCCTGGCCGCCAGCAAACAACTGGGCCTGCCCCACGAGGACGCGCCGGGCCTGCTGGCCGCCACCGACTACATCCGCGAACTGCGCCAGAGCGATGACCTCAGCCAACTGCCCCTGGCCGAGCATTGCATCGTCCTCGGCGCAGGCAACACAGCCATCGACATGGCCGTGCAAATGGCTCGCCTGGGGGCCCGTGACGTCAACCTGGTGTACCGCCGGGGTCTGGAGGAGATGGGCGCGACCGACCACGAGCAAGACATCGCCAAGGCCAATCAGGTGCGGCTGATGACCTGGGCCCAACCCGAGGAAGTCTTGCTCGACGCCAAAGGCCAGGTGCGCGGCATGCGCTTCGCCCGCACCCGCCTGGATGAGGGGCGGTTGGTCAACACCGGCGAGACCTTCGAACTGGCCGCCGATGCGATCTTCAAGGCCATCGGCCAAAGCTTCGACGAGCACGCCCTGAGCGATCCGCTGGCCTGCCAACTGCAGCGCCAGGGCGGGCGAATCCAGGTGGACGAGCAGATGCGCACCAGCATTCCCGGGGTCTATGCCGGCGGCGATTGCACCAGCCTCGACCAGGACCTGACCGTGCAAGCGGTGCAGCACGGCAAGCTCGCCGCGCAAGCCATGCATGCCCAACTCATGCTCAACGTGGAGGCTGCGTAATGGCCGATCTCTCGATTGTCTTCGCCGGCATCAAGGCCCCCAACCCGTTCTGGTTGGCCTCCGCACCGCCCACAGATAAGGCCTACAACGTGGTCCGGGCCTTCGAGGCCGGCTGGGGCGGCGTGGTCTGGAAAACCCTGGGCGAGGACCCGGCGGCGGTCAACGTCTCGTCCCGCTATTCCGCGCACTTTGGCGCCAACCGTGAAGTCATGGGCATCAACAACATCGAGCTGATCACCGACCGCTCGCTGGAGATCAACCTGCGGGAAATCACCCAGGTCAAGAAAGACTGGCCAGATCGCGCCCTGATCGTCTCGCTGATGGTGCCCTGCGTCGAAGAGTCGTGGAAACACATCCTGCCGCTGGTGGAAGCCACCGGCGCCGACGGCATCGAGCTGAACTTCGGCTGCCCCCACGGCATGCCGGAGCGCGGCATGGGCGCGGCAGTGGGCCAGGTGCCGGAATACGTCGAGCAAGTCACCCGCTGGTGCAAGACCTATTGCTCGTTGCCGGTGATCGTCAAGCTCACGCCGAACATCACCGACATCCGTGTCGCCGCTCGTGCGGCCCATCGTGGCGGGGCCGATGCGGTGTCTCTGATCAATACCATCAACTCAATCACCAGCGTCGACCTCGACCGCATGGTCGCCCTGCCCATGGTTGGCACCCAGAGTACCCACGGCGGTTACTGCGGCTCGGCAGTCAAGCCGATTGCCTTGAACATGGTCGCCGAAATCGCCCGCGACCCGCAGACCCAGGGCCTGCCGATCTGTGGTATCGGTGGCATCGGCAGTTGGCGCGACGCCGCCGAATTCCTGGCCCTGGGCAGCGGCGCAGTGCAAGTGTGCACCGCAGCGATGCTGCATGGTTTTCGGATCGTCGAGGACATGAAGGACGGCCTGTCGCGCTGGATGGACAGCCAAGGTTACGCCAGCGTGCAGGACTTCGCCGGGCGCGCGGTGGGCAACACCACCGACTGGAAGTACCTGGACATCAACTACCAAGTGATCGCCCGGATCGACCAGCAAGCCTGCATCGGTTGCGGACGCTGCCACATCGCCTGCGAAGACACCTCGCACCAGGCCGTGGCCAGCCTCAAGCAGGCCGACGGCAGCCACAAGTACCAGGTGATCGACGACGAATGCGTGGGCTGCAACCTGTGCCAGATCACCTGCCCGGTGCAGGACTGCATCGAGATGGTGGCGGTCGATAACGGCAAACCCTTCCTCGACTGGAACCACGATCCGAGGAACCCGTATCACGTTGCCGGGTGAGATCAGCGGGGGGTTATCGCCCCCGCGACCTAGCAGATCTGCTAGCTAGACAACACTGAAGAAGTATCACAGGCTCAGACAAGCCCAACCAGCCACAGAGCCCCCTGCCCATGGCGCCTTCATCATTGAAGATACTGTCCCGGTATCAATACGACCCACTGGACCGTCTCATGGGCGTGGGACTCCTGGAACGCGCGAGCACACAGCGCTTCTATCAGGAGAACTATCTGGTGACCGAGCTGGACGGCCAGGGGCAACGATCGATCATTCGCCATGCAGCCCAGCCGTTGGCACAGCGACAAAGCATGGCCGGTGTCAGCGAAACAACGCTATTGGTAACCGATCGAGCACATTCCCTGCTGCAAACCTTGACCGACAACAACCCGCAGCAACTGGCCTACACGGCCTACGGACACCATCCGGCCGAAAGCGCTTTAAGCCATTTACTAGCGTTCAACGGTGAGTGTCCGGACTCAATAACCGGGCACTATTTGTTGGGACAGGGTAAACGTGCTTATAACCCTGTATTGATGCGATTTAACAGCCCGGACGACTTGAGTCCTTTTGGTGAAGGGGGGATTAATTCGTATGCTTATTGCGGAAATGACCCAATCAACTTTCACGATTCCACCGGTAATATGCCTCTGCATGTATTGCCGAACATTAGTCAGCGCGGGACGGTAATCGTCAAAAACCCAAATTACAGGGTACAAAAAACCGCAGGTTCCATAGCTCGGCCTAGCCTTGCAACGAATAATCCAATACTAGATAAAATACTGGATATACCGATCAGGAACAGCATCTCTCGGCTACAGAGTGAGGAGTTTACACACGAACTTCCTGTCACAAAAACCAATACACATAAAGAAAAAGCGCAATACTCCAAAGGTGGCATTTGGCGCAGGAAGCTTACCCGTAGCGCACAAAAATATGACAACTACAAACAAGCAAACACGCCGGGCTTTCAAACACGGGCCACTAAACACCAACAAAAAAGATGGGAAAAACTGACCCGTAAAATATCAGAACTTACTAGTCAAAGCGGGCCAACCCGCACACTCTGGAAATCTAACGCCGAACTTCGACTTACCGAGAAGCAAATAAAACAGCACAGCGTCGATACTTTTGAACAACAGGCTAGCGCCCAACAAATCAGGCAATAACTTATCCGTGCGCTACGGTTACTACGCATCACAACCTCAGCGCACAGCTCAAGGCTCCAACCCAATCCCCCGCAAGATCACACTCGTCACCGTCTGCACTGCCCGCTCGAACTGCATGTCCGACAGCGGATGGTGCTCGTTGAGAATGTTCACTTGGTGGTCGAAGTCGGCGTAGTGCTGGGTCGAGGCCCAGATCATGTACAGCAGGCTGGAAGGCTCGACCGGGAGGATGCGTTGGTCGTCGACCCACTGGCGGATTTTGGCTTCTTTCATCTTGGCCCAGTCGTACAGGCTGGCGTCCAGTGCCTGGCCCAGGGTCGGTGCGCCGTGGATGATTTCATTGGCCCAGACTTTCGAGCCATAGGGCCGGCTGCGCGAATGGTTCATCTTGGCGCGAATGTAGCTGCTCAGGACCACCCGCGGATCGTCGAACATCTCGAAGCACAGCGCGTCCTGCTTCCACACTTCCAGCAAGTCGAAGAGCACCGCGCTGTAGAGTTCGGTCTTGGTGCTGAAGTAGTAATGCAGGTTGGAGCGTGGCAGTTGCACTTCCCTGGCGATGTCCGCCATCGCGGTGCTGCCAAAGCCTTTTTCGGCGAAGACTTTTTCCGCGGCCAGGAGGATTTTCTCGACGTTGCTGCGACGGATCTCGATCTTGTGATTGCCCATGGGGGCTCCCTGTCAGCGGCATTGTCCAAGACTAGCATTGGCGACACACGAAACGAAACGTGTACGCCGAGGGCCGCCAATGATTACCGCTCAACCCAGCAACTGGCTCAACACCGCGCGCAACTTGCCGGGTTTCACCGGTTTGTTCAGCAGCGGCGCATCGAGTTTCTGCAAGGATTGCCGGCATTGGTCAGTGCGGTCGGCGGTGATGATCACTGCCGGGATCACCTGCTGGAAATGCTCGCGCAAATGCCGCACCACCTCACAGCCCACTACCCCGTGGTCCAGGTGATAGTCCGCCAGAATCAGCTCCGGAGCCTGGCCCATCAAGTTACTCAGCGCCGAGCTTTCATCGGTGGCCGTGACCACTTCGCAGCCCCACTGCCCGAGCAACGCGCTCATGCTCTGCAGGATGCTCACTTCGTTGTCCAGCACCAGCAACCGTCGTCCCGGCAGCGGATTGCCGGTGCCCGCCTGGGGCACCGCGAGGCTGATGGGCAGAGGGATGTCGTCGGAAATCGGCACATCGATGCTGAACATCGAACCGCGTCCTGGCAAGGAATGCACCTGGACCCGGTAATCGAGGATCTTGGCGATCCGTTCGACGATCGCCAGCCCAAGGCCGACGCCCTTGCGGTCGGCCGCGCGGCCGACATCCAGTTGATTGAATTCGAGGAAGATCGATTCCAGGCGATCTGCCGCAATCCCACGCCCGGTATCCCAGACCTCCAGGCGCAACAGTGCGCCCCGCCGGCGAGCGGCCAGCAGGATGCTGCCCTGCTCGGTGTAGCGGCAGGCGTTGCTGAGGAAGTTGCGCAGGATGCGGGTCATCAGTCGCAGGTCGGTACGGATCCCGAAGTCACCCATGCGCACCCGCAAATTCAGCCCGGCGGCTTCAGCCACCGACTGGAACTCCGAGACCAGCGGGCCGAGCAATTCGTCGAGCCGATACAGGGCGACGTCGGGTTTTACCGCTGCCTGATCCAGGCGCGAGATATCCAGCAAGTCAGTGAGCAAATCCTCGGCCCCTTCCAGGGCCTGGTGAGTGCGCTCCACCAACACCTGCTCGACCTCGGGCAGATGCCGCTCGCGCAGGGTCGAAACCAGCAGCCGCGCGGCGTTTAGCGGTTGCAGCAGGTCGTGACTGGCCGCGGCCAGGTACTTGTCCTTGCTGTGGTTGGCGGCCTGGGCGGCGTCCCGGGCATCACGCAGGGCTTGCTCGATCTGCTCGCGCTCGGCGATCTGCTGTTGCAGGTTGCGGTTGGCCTCGAGCAATTCGTCGGTGCGTGCGGTGACCCGTTGCTCCAGTTGGTCATTGAGCTGTTGCAGGCGCTCCTGGGCCAGCTTGCGTTCGGTGATGTCGGCGACAAACCCTTCCACCAAGCCCTCCTGATCGGGCTTGAGCAACAGGTTCATCAGCACGTCCAGTGCGCTGCCGTCCTTGCGCCGCAGTTGGGTTTCGTAGCCCAGCAGGCTGCGCTCGCGCTGCAGGATCTCGCGGATCTGCTCCAGCTCGCGGGCGCCGCCGACAAACAGCGTGTCGGCCAGGTCCGTCAGGGAGAACAGGACATCCTGCGGGTCTGTGTAGCCGAGCATCCGCGCCAACGCCGGGTTGGCCGCACGCATGCCTTCCAGCAAGCTGGCCTGGAACACACCGTGCACGGCGTTTTCAAACAGCCACTTGTAGCGATTGCGCTCGGCTTCCAGCTCTTGCAGGCGCGCCGCCAGTTCCGGGTAATGACTCTTGCGGGCCGAGTGGTTGCCTAGCCCCAGCAGCCCGGCCAGCGCCTGTTGCTGCTGCTCAGAGGGCTTCGCCATAGACGACCTCGACATCCCGCTGACTGGACTCGCGCGGATTGGTGAGGATGCACGGGTCATCCATCGCGTGTTGCGAGAGAAACGGGATGTCCGCCGTACTGACCCCATGCAGGCCCAGGGTTTCGTGGAAACCGATGGCGTGCTTGAGCGCGATCAGGTGCTCCACCAGGCGCCCGCAGATCTGCCGGTGATTGAGGCCACGGCAGTCGATGCCAAAGGTCTCGGCGATCACCTTGAAGCGCTCCGGCGCCGAGCTGTAGTTGAACGCCACCACGTGCTCCACCAGCACCGCGTTGCACAGCCCGTGCGGCAGGTCGAGAAAGCCGCCGAGGCTGTGGGACATGGCATGCACCGCGCCGAGGATCGCATTGGAGAACGCCAGCCCGGCCTGCATGCTGCCGAGCATGATTTTTTCCCGCAGGGCGATATCCGCCGGGTTGGCGATCATCTGCACCAGGTTGCCGTTGATCAGCCGCATCGCTTCCAGGGCGTGGGGGTCGGTCAGCGGCCCGTGCCCGGTGGACACGAAGGCTTCGATGGCATGCACCAACGCGTCGATGCCGGTACAGGCCGACAGGAACGGGTCCATGCTCAGGGTGGTTTCCGGGTCGATCAGCGACACGTCAGGCACCACCGCCTTGCTGACGATGGAAAACTTCATGCGCTCCTGCTGGTTGGAAATGATCACGAACTGCGACACGTCCGCCGAGGTGCCGGCAGTGGTCGGGATCAGGATCAGCGGCGGGCTGGGGACACGAATGGTGTCCACGCCTTCGAACTCGAGAATGCTGCGGCCGTGGGCGACCACAATGCCAATGCCTTTGCCGCAGTCCATCGGGCTGCCGCCACCGACCGCGACAATCACGTCGCAGTGATTTTCCCGGTACAGCTCGGCGCCGAGCATGACTTCTTCGACCCGCGGATTGGGCGACACGTCGCTGTAGAGGAAATAATCGATGCCCTGGGCCTGCAGGCTGGCCTCGACATCGGCCACCCAGCCGGCGGCAATCACCCCCGGGTCGCTGACCACCAGTACCTTGCGGGCACCAAAGGTCTTCGCATAGTTGCCGACGTTGTGCCGGCAACCGGCACCGAAGATGATTTCAGGGGAAACGAACTTACGCAGTTGGCTGAGACTCTGGCTCATTGGAAAGCCTGTTTTTTATTGTTTTGAAAGGTAACAGCCACACTAACCGATCCGGTGGTGAATGCAATCAGACCATTGGGTACCCCCAAGCCTGAACCAGACTTGGCTATCTATCCGCGATAAATCAACCGTGAAGCCTTTTCGTTGCGCAGCGTCAGCGCCTCCATGCCCGGCCCGGGTGCCTCGGCTTCTTTCCGGGCCTTGAGGATCACCCCGTGGTGCGCCGACTTGCTGCACACCGGATCAGCGTTGGCGGCGTCGCCGGTGAGCATGAACGCCTGGCAACGACAGCCGCCCAGGTCCTTGTGCTTTTCATCGCAAGAGCGGCACGGCTCCTTCATCCAGGCATCACCGCGAAAGCGGTTGAAGCCGAACGAGTCATTCCAGATGTGCTCGATGCTGTGCTCGCGCACATTGGGGAACGCCACGGGCAACTGCCGGGCGCTGTGACACGGCAGCGCGGTGCCGTCGGGGGTGATGTCGAGAAACAGGTTGGCCCAGCCGTTCATGCAGGTCTTGGGACGCTCCTCGTAGTAGTCCGGGGTGACGAAAATCAGTTTGCACGGATGGCCTTGCGCCTCAAGCCGCTTGCGGTACTCCTGGGTGATCGCTTCGGCGCGCTGCAACTGGTCGCGGGTCGGCAGCAGGCCCACCCGGTTGAGTTCGGCCCAGCCGTAGAACTGACAGGTGGCCAGCTCGACAAAGTCGGCCTCCAGCTCCAGGCACAGCTCGATGATCTGCTCGATGCGGTCGATGTTGTGCCGGTGCGTGACAAAATTCAGCACCATCGGGTAACCCTGGGCCTTGACTGCCCGGGCCATCGCCAACTTTTGCGCGAAGGCTTTGCGCGAGCCGGCGAGCATGTTGTTCACCGCTTCGTCGGCCGCCTGGAAGCTGATCTGGATATGGTCCAGCCCGGCCACTTTGAAATCCCGCACTTTGTGTTCGGTCAGGCCAATGCCCGAGGTGATCAGGTTGGTGTAGTAACCCATGTCCCGAGCGGCCTTGATCAACTCGGCGAGGTCCTGGCGCACCAGCGGTTCGCCACCGGAAAAGCCCAGTTGCGCGGCGCCCATGTCGCGGGCCTCGCGGAATACCCGAATCCACTCGGCGGTACTCAGTTCCTCGCCGTGCCGGGCAAAATCCAGCGGGTTGGAGCAATAGGGGCATTGCAACGGGCAGCGATAGGTCAGCTCCGCCAGCAACCACAGCGGTGGACCGGGTGGCGTTTCACTCAATCCAGAATTGCGCATGGGCCACCTCCAGGAACGCCAGGACATCCTCGTCGATCCCCGGCACCCCGGGGAAACTGGCGCTCAGTTGAGTAATGATCGCCGCCACACTGCGTTGGCCGTCCACCAGGCTGAGGATCTGCCCGGCGCTGGTATTGAGCTTGATCATGCCCTCGGGGTACAGCAGCACGTGACAGTCCTGGCGCGGTTCCCATTGCAGGCGAAAACCACGGCGCAGCACGGGTGCCTGTTCGTGTTTGATCAGGTTCACAAGGCGATCCCCCGGTGCCAGACATTGGCGCTGGTCACCGTGTGGTACGGCGGGCGCTCCAGTTCGTAGGCCAGGCTCATGGCATCGAGCATGCTCCACAGCACATCGAGCTTGAATTGCAGGATGTCGAGCATGCGTTGCTGGCCGGCGGCGGTGACGTAATGCGCCAAGGTAATCTGCAGCCCATGCTCGACGTCGCGACGGGCCTGCCCCAGGCGCGTGCGGAAATACTGGTAGCCGGCCGGGTCGATCCAGGGGTAATGCTGGGGCCAGGCGTCCAGGCGCGACTGGTGGATCTGCGGGGCGAACAGCTCGGTCAGCGAACTGCTCGCTGCCTCCTGCCAGCAGGCGCGCCGGGCGAAATTGACGTAGGCATCCACGGCAAACCGCACCCCCGGCAGCACCAACTCCTGGGACAGCACTTGTTCGCGGGTCAGCCCGACGGCTTCGCCGAGGCGCAACCAGGCCTCGATCCCGCCTTCGCTGCCCGGCGCCCCGTCGTGATCGAGCAAGCGTTGCAGCCACTGCCGCCGCACCTCGCGGTCCGGACAATTGGCCAGGATCGCTGCGTCCTTCAGCGGGATGTTCAACTGGTAGTAGAAGCGATTGGCGACCCAGCCCTGGATCTGCCGGCGAGTGGCACGCCCGGCGTACATGGTTTGGTGGAACGGGTGATGGATGTGGTAATAGGCGCCCTTGGCACGTAGGGCGGCTTCGAATTCGCTGGGGGTCATTGGCTGGTGAAACATTGTGCTTCTCCTGGCGGTTCGGTGAGGTCTGGGGGGCATCGCGGGCAAGCCCGCTCCCACAAGGGTCCGAGTCAACCTGCTGGCGAAAGGCCCTACAGTTCGATGTGCATGCCGTCGTAGGCCACTTCGATTCCGCGCCGCTCAAGCTCCGCCCGCTCGGCCGAGTCCGGGTCGAGGATCGGGTTGGTGTTGTTGATGTGAATCAGCACCTTGCGCTGGCGTGGAAAGCCCTCCAGCACCTCAAGCATGCCGCCCGGGCCGCTTTGCGCCAGGTGCCCCATCTCGCGGCCCAGGCTCTGGCCGACTTCGCACAGGCGCATCTCGTCATCGCGCCACAGCGTGCCATCGAGCAACAGGCAATCGGCGCGCTGCATCCAGCCGAGCAATTCGTCGTCGACCTGGCCCAGGCCCGGGGCATAGAACAACGACGCACCGCTGCGCCGGTCCTCGATGAACAGACCGATGGTGTCACCCGGCTGCGGGTTGCCACGATTCGGCGAATACGGTGGTGCGTTGCTGACCAACGGGATGGCCCGGAACTCAAGGTGTGCGCACGCAGCGATGCTGAACGGCGCGCGGTCCAGGCCGATGGGTGACCACTGCAGGCCGCCGTTCCAGTGGGCCAGCATGTCAAACAAGGGAAACCCGCTGCTCAGGTCCTGATGAACCCGTTCGGTGCACCACACGGTGTGCGGACAGCCTTCGCGCAGGCTCAACAGGCCGGTGCAGTGGTCGATCTGGCTGTCCATCAGGATGATTCCGTTAATCGCCGTATCCCGCAGCCGGCGCGCTGGTTGCAGCGCGGGGAAACTTTCCAGCTGCACGCGAATGTCTGGCGAAGCGTTGCACAGCACCCAGTCCACAGCGTTGTCACTCAAGGCAATCGAGGACTGCGTACGCCGTTGCGCACGCAGGCTGCCCGCGCGCACGCCAGCGCACTGGCGGCAATTGCAGTTCCACTGCGGAAAACCGCCACCGGCGGCGGAACCGAGGACACGGATGTGCATGGGCATTGCTCCAGAAGGCAGGCCCGGCCAACGCTATGGCTGGCCGGGTGGACAATCAACGGTTGGCGAAATACATCGTCACTTCGAAGCCAATGCGCAGATCGGTAAACGCGGGTTTAGTCCACATGGGTCATTCCTCTTCTTGTGCCGGGCGATTCCGGTACAGGCATTAATGCACGGGGCTTGAGGTGACCGAATGCTACTTTCGAAGGAGTTGGCGGGGTGATTTGGTAGGGGGGGTGCGATCGTCATGCACGCACAAACGTTGTAGGAGCGAGCTTGCTCGCGAAGGACGTGAAGACAGCGCGTACATACAGACAGAACGCGTCATCGTTGACGTCCATCGCGAGCAAGCTCGCTCCTACAGGGTGGTTGTCGTTAGTGCGAAGTTAGAAGAACCCCAGCGGATTGATGTCGTAGCTCACCAGCAGGTTCTTGGTCTGCTGGTAGTGGTCGAGCATCATCTTGTGGTTTTCCCGGCCGACCCCGGACTTCTTGTAGCCACCGAACGCGGCATGGGCCGGGTACAGGTGGTAACAGTTGGTCCACACGCGGCCAGCCTTGATCGCCCGGCCCATACGGTAGGCGCGGTTGATGTCGCGGGTCCACAGGCCGGCACCGAGACCGAACTCACTGTCGTTGGCAATCGCCAGGGCCTCGGCTTCGTCCTTGAAGGTGGTGACACCGACTACCGGGCCGAAGATTTCCTCCTGGAACACGCGCATCTTGTTGTGACCCTTGAGCAGGGTCGGCTGGATGTAATAGCCGCTGGACAGATCGCCCTCCAGACGCTCGGCCGCACCGCCAGCAAGCAGTTCGGCGCCCTCCTCCTGGGCAATCTGCAGGTACGAGAGGATCTTGTCGTATTGCTGCTCGGAAGCCTGGGCGCCGACCATGGTTTCGGTATCCAGCGGGTTGCCGCGCTTGATCTTGACGATCTTCTTCATCACCTGGGCCATGAACGGCTCGTAGATCGACTCCTGCACCAGCGCCCGGGACGGGCAGGTACAAACTTCGCCCTGGTTGAAGAACGCCAGCACCAGGCCTTCAGCGGCCTTCTCGATGAACGCAGGCTCGGCATTCATGATGTCTTCGAAGAAGATGTTCGGCGACTTGCCACCCAGCTCCACCGTGCTCGGAATAATGTTCTCGGCGGCGCAATGCATGATGTGCGCGCCCACCGGGGTCGAGCCGGTGAAGGCAATCTTGGCGATGCGCTTGCTGGTGGCCAGGGCTTCACCGGCTTCGCGACCAAAACCCTGGACGATGTTCAGCACGCCGGCGGGCAGCAGGTCGGCGATCAGTTCGGCGAAGACCATGATCGACAGCGGCGTCTGCTCGGCTGGCTTGAGCACGATGCAGTTACCGGCCGCCAGCGCCGGGGCGAGTTTCCAGGCGGCCATCAGCAGCGGGAAGTTCCACGGGATGATCTGCCCGACCACGCCCAGGGGTTCGTGGAAGTGGTAGGCGGTGGTCAGCTCGTTGATTTCTGCGGCACCGCCTTCCTGGGCGCGGATGCAACCGGCGAAGTAGCGGAAATGGTCGGCGGCCAGCGGTACGTCGGCGTTGAGCGTCTCGCGCACGGCCTTGCCGTTGTCCCAGGTTTCGGTGACCGCGAGGATTTCCAGGTTCTGCTCGATGCGGTCAGCAATTTTCAGCAGCACCAGGGAGCGATCCTGGGCCGACGTCTTGCCCCAGGCATCTGCCGCTGCATGGGCGGCATCCAGGGCGCGGTCGATGTCGGCGGCGCTGGAGCGCGGGAACTCGGCGATCACCTCGCCGGTGACCGGCGAGGTGTTGGTGAAGTACTGGCCATTGATCGGCGCAACAAATTCGCCGCCGATGAAATTGCCATAGCGCGGCTTGAAGGAAACAACAGCGCCTGGGGTACCGGGTTGTGCGTAGATCATGCTGGGCCTCTGTCTTGGTCAATGCCTGTCGGGCAAACAGGCGATGCACCGATAGTAGAGAGCCCCGCGTGCCAGACGTATGCGCCGTTGGCAGGGGGGCTCTCGTTATTTGGTACTGGGTTATGCGGTGAACTCCGGATCAATGCTTGGCGACGAGCTCCTTCGGCAACTTGAAGGTCCAGAGCATGCCGCCCTGGTTGAAGTCCTTGACCCGCTTGGCCACTTCGCCGCCCCACAGAGGTACGGCACCGCCCCAGCCCGAGAGCACCGAGACGTATTGTTCGCCGTCCATTTCCCAGGTCACGGGTGAGCCCAGGACCCCGGAGCCGGTCTGGAACTCCCAGACTTTTTCCCCGGTCTTGGCGTTGAACGCCTGCAGGAAGCCTTCCGGCGTACCGGTGAACACCAGGTTGCCCTTGGTGGTCAGCACCCCACCCCACAGTGGCGCGAAGTTCTTGTGGCGCCAGACTTCCTTGCCGGTTTTCGGATCAATTGCCCGCAGCACGCCGATGTAGTCTTCGTTCAGCGGCTTGATGGTGAAGCCGGCCCCGAGGAATGCCGCGCCTTTTTTGTAGGCGATGCCTTCGTTCCAGATGTCCATACCCCACTCGTTGGAGGGCACATAGAACAGCCCGGTGTCCTTGTTGTAGGCCATCGGCATCCAGTTCTTGGCCCCCAGGAACGCCGGCGCGACAAACACCGAGCTGCCCTTGGCCTCGCTGCCCGGAGCACCCGGTCGGCTGGCTTCGTTGTAGATCGGCCGGCCGTCTTTATCCAGGCCGGTGGCCCAGGTGATCTTGTCGACAAACGGGAAGCCACGGATGAACTTGCCGTTGGTGCGGTCCAGCACGTAGAAGAACCCGTTGCGGTCGGCGGTGGCAGCAGCCTTGATCTCTTTGCCGCCTTCGTTGTAGTTGAACGACACCAGTTCGTTCACCCCGTCATAGTCCCAACCATCGTGGGGCGTGCTCTGGAAGTGCCACTTGATGGTGCCGTCGTCCGGGTTGAGGGCCAGGCGCGACGAGGAGTAGAGGTTGTCGCCAGGACGCAGGTGCGAGTTCCACGGAGCCGGGTTGCCGGTGCCGAACAGCAGCAGGTTGGTTTCCGGGTCGTAGTAGCCGCCCAGCCACGGCGCGGCGCCACCGGTCTTCCACAGATCGCCCGGCCAGGTCTTGCCCGCTTCGCCACCGGAAATGCCGTTCTCGACCGCCTTGCCGTCCTTGTAGACGTAGCCCATGTGACCTTCGACCGTTGGCCGGCTCCACAGCAGTTCGCCGTTTTTCGGGTCGTAGGCTTCGATCTTGCCCACCACGCCGAACTCACCACCGGCGACCCCGGTGATCAGCTTGCCGTTGATCACCAGGGGCGCAGCGCTGATGGAGTAGCCTTCCTTGTGGTCGGCGACTTTTTTGCTCCAGACCACTTTGCCGGTGTCCTTGTTCAAGGCCACCAGCTTGGCGTCGAGGGTGCCGAAGAACACCAGGTCACCGTACAGCGCCACGCCGCGGTTGATCACGTCGCAGCAGGGGCGGATGTCATCGGGCAGGCGCGCATCGTATTGCCAAAGCTTCTTGCCAGTGCGCGCGTCCACCGCGAACACCCGCGAATAGGAGCCGGTCATGTACATCACGCCGTCCTTGATCATCGGCTGCGCTTGCTGGCCACGCTGTTTTTCGCCACCGAAGGAGAATGCCCAGACGGGGCGCAGGTCCTTGACGTTATTCACGTTGAGGGTGTCCAGCGGGCTGTAGCGCTGACCCTGGACGCCCAGACCGTTGGTGACGATCTGCTCCGGGTTTTTCGGGTCCTGGAGAATATCCTGGTCGCTGACGGCGGCCAGGGCCGTGCCGGACAGCAGCATGGCGCTGAGCAGTGCACACAGGACGAAGGGTTGGCGACGTGCGGGTTGGGTCATGGCGGCTACCTCTGCGGTTTTTGTTATACCCGGGAAATTTTCCCGGTCTGGAGCAGATTCTTCAGCGCCACGACCCTGGCAACAATTGCCCGCAGTGTGGAGATTGTTAGTTCCTTGGTAGGGGGTCGAGCCCGTAGCCGATGCGACGGGGTTACGGGGTGGAGTCAATCCGCTGCATCTGCTCGCGCTCATAGCGCGGATACAAATGACTGACGCTGCGGATCAATTCATAGCGGCTCAGGTTGATGGCGGCGAAGCGCTCGGGGATCGGGCTGCGGATCATCTCGCCCATGTCGCTGCCGTTGGCGGCACCGTCACGCAGCAGTTGGTCGAGCCAGGCCAGGTAGTCGCGCATCTGCTCGAACGGACGCGCATCGCTGGCCACCGGGCCGTGACCGGGCACCACTTGCGTCCAGGGCAAACCCTGCAGCGTGGCAATGTCGGCCAACCACACCGACAACCCCGGGCTGTTGGGCGTGGTCAGGGCTCGCTGATAAAACACCAGGTCACCGGCAAACAGCACGCCGGTTCGCTGGTCGAGAATAGCCAGATCTGCGCCGGTATGCCCACCCAGGCTCAGCAGTTGCAAATCGTGATTCCCAAAACTTTTCAGCCCCGGCGCCAGGGTCTGGGTTGGCAGCACCACTTCGGTGCCGCGCATCCAGTCGCCGACCATCCGGTACATGTTCTCGGCCATGGCGTCACCCTGCTGTTGCAGGAGCTCGGTGGTCCCGGGCAAGGCGCCAATGGGCACATCACTGAACGCCTGGTTGCCCAGCACGTGGTCAGGATGGTGATGGGTCAACAGCAGCTGGATCACCGGCTTGTCAGTGACCGTTGCGATCGCCTTGCGCAGGGCCTCGCCGTAGCGTTTGGAGGGCCCGCTGTCGATCACCACTACTCCTTGGCGGGTGACGATGAACGCGGTGTTGACGATATTGCCGCCGTTGGCCTTGGCAAAATTGTCGGTGCTGCCCTCCAGCAGCCAGGTGTCTTCGGCGATCTGTCGCGGGCTGAGCACATAGTCGAGATCCGCCAGGGCCGGCAGGCTCAGCGACAGGCACAACAACAGCATCCAGCGCATCAGGTACTCCTTGGGCTCAGGGCAGGGTTGCGGAAAATTGGTTGCCGCTGTTGTCACGCAGCAGCAGGCGCGTCTGCCCTGCCCCTTCGATATCGAAGGCCAGGCTGGGGTTTTCACTGACCGCAGGGAACAGCTCCAGGCGGGCCATGAGCTGGTCGTCCTGGTCACGCAGTTCAGCGTGGTTGAGGAAGAACTCCGGGATCCCGCCAACCATGCCGTTGTCCATCGGGTGGGCCACCTGCAGGCGCAAGCGGCTGAAGCTGTCCCGCGGATAACGGCCACCAAGCACTTCGCCAATGTGTTCTTCCCAGCCTGGCTGGGTGCGCACCACGCTCGGCGCCGTGCAGCCGCCACCCGCGGCGTCGATCAGGGTCGAGCCAACGTGCCACAGGCCGTCCCGGGTCTGCACCGCCGCGCGCAGGGGTGTGGCCTGCTCGATACGGATACGGATCGCCAGCCACGGCAGCACCCCGCCGAGCGGTTCGAAGTCGACGATCTTCGGCAACGGATTCAACTCGGCCCAGGCGAGGATTCTCACCACCTCGCCCTTGAATGCCCGGGCGTCGATTTCCAGTGGCACCTGGCGCGCATCCTCGGCAAACGGTGGCGCCAGCAGCTTGACCCGCTCATCGAACACGAACGGCGCATCGCCGAGCATCTGCTTGTGATAGAAGGCCCACATCACCGACGGCATCGGATCCTTCCCTGGATCGACCGGCGCGGCAACCGCCAACAACGGCAGCCAGCAGGCCAACAGACAACTCGCTCGCCAGTTCATCGCAGCTCCTATTGATACATCTCGGGCACGTCGTAGCGCAGGCCGTAATGGCTATACAGGGCTTGCACCGCACCCTCGCGGATCAAACCTTCCAGCGCCTCTTCGACGGCGTAGGCCAGTTGACGGTTGCTCTCGTGCACCGCCATGCCGATTTCCCAGCGTTGCTTGCCCATGTTCGGGTAGGCGTTCTCTGCCAGCGCCAACTGCGGGTCGGCGGCTTGGTGCAATTGCCAGTCGATCTCGCCGCGCATGGCCATGACCGCATCCACTTCTCCAGCCTGCATGGCGGCAAAGGCCTGCGGCACACCGGGATAGTGCCGGGTGTTTTTCGCCAGCATGCCGTTGAACACCGAGGTCAGGTAGAACGAGGGCACGCTGTCGACCTCGACCCCGATCGGCTGGTATTCGAACACCGCCACACTGGCCACCTTGTCCAGCCGGCGACGGTCAAAAGCCACCTGCCACTGTTCGCTCTGGTACGGCCCGAACATCACCACATGGCCGTTTTCCAGCTCGCCCAGCTCATTGCGTTTCTGCGCGAAGTCGCGGTCGTAGGGCACGCGCATCATCAGGTCGGCCAGTTGCTGGTTGTGCAACGCACTGGCACGCCAGATGTAATCGCGCAGGTCGTCGTCGAGCTTTTCCCCGGCCGGCGCCCAGATCAGTTGCAGCCGCACGCCCAGAGCCTTGGCCAATGCCTGGGCCAGCTCCACATCGACCCCACGGGGCTGCCCGGCTTCCTCGAAGCTGTAGGGGGCAAAGTCCTTGTACACCGCCACCTTCAACTCCCCGGCGGCGATCATCTCGTCATACGTCCGGACCTGGGCCTGCGCCGCTGGGCAACACAGCAGCAGCGCACTGATCAACACCGCGAGCAGGCGCATGGGCTCACTCCTCGACGTGCACGCTATCGAGGTAGGTGCGAACCGCCCACAGGGCTTCCTGGCTCAGGTAGTCGGCCATCTTCGGCATGTACACCCGACCGTCACGCACGGCACCGTGGCGCACGCGCTCGACGAACCATTCGTCCCCGGCATCGCCGGCGTCGAGCATGCGCAGGTCGGGGGCAATCCCCCCGGACTTGGCTTCCAGGCCATGGCAGGCGGCGCAGTTCTGGTTGTAGGCCGATGAACCGATGGCCACGGCCTTGTCGTGTTCCGGCGAAGTGCGGTATGGGTTCACTGCAGCCCAGCCATCGCCATCCAGCGTCACGCCGGCATCCTTGATCGGGGTCAGGCCCTGGGTCTCGACGGCTTGTGGCACCACGTTGCCGTGGGCCCAGGCCGAACCTGCACTGATAAAGCCGGCCAGCAGTCCGGCAACGAGCAAGGCGTTGCGTTTTGTTGTCATTGTTATGCCCTCAGGATTGCACGCAAAACCTCTTGGCAGAGGCTATGGCAGCCATCTTAGAAAGGCCTTGGCACAAGCCCCATGCTGCTTTGGTGGCCGCGCTCTACTCCCTTGGTAGTAGGGCTTGTGACGCACACCCAATTCATAGCCCGACCGGGAAGTCTTCCCGGCCACAGCGGGACTTTTTCCGTAGGCGCCACCGACACGGCGCAGCACCCTGTGCAGGCCAAAACCTCCACTGGGAACTGCAACCATGACAATAAGATCGCTACCCGCCCTTTCCCCCCTGACCCTCGCCGTGCAGGCCTTCCTGCTGGTGGGCGGCCTGTCCCTGGGCACCACCGGGTACGCTGCCACCGCCCCGACCAGCGCCAAGGTGAGCTGGGAAGACATTGCCAACGACCACCTGACCACCAAGGACGTGCTGCAATACGGCATGGGCACCAACGCCCAGCGCTGGAGCCCGCTGGCCCAGGTCAACGACCAGAACGTGTTCAAGCTCACCCCGGCCTGGTCCTACTCCTTCGGCGATGAAAAACAGCGCGGCCAGGAATCCCAGGCCATCGTCAGCGACGGCGTGGTGTACGTCACCGGTTCCTACTCCCGGGTCTTTGCCCTCGACGCCAAGACCGGCAAGCGCCTGTGGACCTACAACCATCGCCTGCCGGACAACATTCGTCCGTGCTGTGACGTGGTCAATCGTGGCGCGGCGATTTTCGGCGACAAGATCTACTTCGGCACCCTCGACGCGCGGCTGATCGCCCTCGACAAGAACACCGGCAAAGTCGTATGGAACAAGAAGTTTGGCGACCACGCCGCCGGCTACACCATGACCGGCGCCCCGGTGCTGATCAAGGACAAGACCAGCGGCAAGGTGCTGCTGATCCACGGCAGCTCTGGCGACGAATTCGGCGTGGTCGGCCAGTTGTTTGCCCGCGACCCGGACACCGGCGAAGAAGTCTGGATGCGGCCTTTCGTCGAAGGCCACATGGGCCGCCTGAACGGCAAGGACAGCACCCCCACCGGTGACGTCAAGGCACCGTCCTGGCCCAATGACCCGACTACCGAGACCGGCAAGGTCGAGGCCTGGAGCCATGGCGGCGGCGCCCCTTGGCAGAGCGCCAGTTTCGACCCGGAAAGCAACACCATCATCGTCGGTGCTGGCAACCCCGGGCCCTGGAACACCTGGGCGCGTACCTCCAAGGACGGTAACCCGCACGATTACGACAGCCTCTACACCTCAGGCCAGGTCGGGGTCGACCCGAGCACTGGCGAGGTCAAGTGGTTCTACCAGCACACCCCGAACGATGCCTGGGACTTCTCCGGCAACAACGAGCTGGTGCTGTTCGATTACAAGGACAAGGACGGCAAACTGGTCAAGGCCACCGGCCACGCCGACCGCAACGGCTTCTTCTACGTGGTCGACCGCAACAACGGCAAACTGCAGAACGCCTTCCCCTTCGTCGACAACATCACCTGGGCCAGCCACATCGACCTCAAGACCGGACGTCCGGTGGAGAACGAGGGCCAGCGCCCGGCCAAGCCCCTGCCAGGGGAAACCAAGGGCAAGCCGGTGGAAGTCTCGCCGCCGTTCCTCGGCGGCAAGAACTGGAACCCCATGGCCTACAGCCAGGACACCGGGCTGTTCTACATCCCGGGCAACCAGTGGAAAGAGGAATACTGGACCGAAGAGGTCAACTACAAGAAGGGCTCGGCCTACCTGGGCATGGGTTTTCGCATCAAGCGCATGTACGACGACCACGTCGGCACCCTGCGCGCCATGAACCCGACCACCGGCAAAGTGGTCTGGGAGCACAAGGAGGCCCTGCCGCTGTGGGCCGGCGTGCTGGCGACCAAGGGCAACCTGGTGTTCACCGGCACCGGCGACGGGTTCTTCAAGGCCTTCGATGCGAAAACCGGCAAGGAGCTGTGGAAGTTCCAGACCGGCAGCGGCATCGTCTCGCCGCCGATCACCTGGGAACAGGATGGCGAGCAGTACATCGGCGTGACCGTCGGTTACGGCGGTGCTGTGCCGTTGTGGGGTGGCGACATGGCCGAGCTGACCAAACCCGTGGCCCAGGGTGGCTCGTTCTGGGTGTTCAAGATCCCGAGCTGGGATAACCCGACCGCCAAACGCTGATCCTCGCTACTGACACATACTTTGTAGGAGCGAGTGCCCGCTCGCTCCTACAGGGAAATCGGCACCTCCGAGAACCTTGCGATGAACTATCTACCTCTGCTGCTTCTCCTGAGCCTCACCCCCGCCCACGCCGACGACGGTGACGACACCCCGCTGATCATCAACGGCTGCACCATCGCCGACCACAGCCAATGCCCCGGCGCCAATCTGCGTGGCGCCAACCTGAGCAATCAGGACTTGCGCAACATGAACCTCAGCGGCGCCGACCTGCGCGATGCAGATCTGCGCCACGCCCGCCTCGACCTGGCCAACCTGGAGAAGGCCCAACTGCAAGGCGCCAACCTGACCCGCGCCAACCTGCAACAAAGCAACCTGCGCCTGGCCGACTTCACCGGCGCGACACTGCTGGCGGTCCAGGGCTGGGGCCTGTTTGCCCAAGGCGCGCAATTCCAGGATGCCAACCTGGGCGGCGCCTACCTGCAATTCGCCCGCCTGTCCGGCGCCAAGCTGCACAACGCCAACCTGCGCGCCGCCGACCTGGAAATGACCTGGCTGAGCAAGGCCGACCTGCAAGGCGCCAACCTCAGCGACGCCAACCTGCAGGAAGCCAAGTTCGGCGAAAGCAACCTGGCCCAGGCCAACCTCAGCGGCTCGCGCCAGCATTACGGCAACTTTCAGGATGCGAACATGGAGGGGTGTATCGGCTGTCCAACAACCTGGGATAAATGACTGGCTTTACGCACGATCTACGAACACCTGGCTCGTGCCCTCAGTGGGATTTTTCGATAGCGGCAGATTTTACATACACCGACACAAGGAGCGAGCGCCCGCTTGCGGCTTGCTCGCGATGGCGGTGTGTCAGGCGACATCGATGTTGAATGCTCCGTCAGCTAGCCACCCGCACCACCCCCATATCAATCCCCAGGTGCACCAGTTCGGCATGAGAGCTGACCTGCAGCTTGCTCTTGAGCAAGGTCAGGTGGTTGGAAACAGTCTTGCTGCTGATGCTCAACTGCTCGGCAATCAGCCGTGCCGGGGTGCCTTTGGCGAGCATCACAAAGATCTCCAGTTCACGCTGGGTCATGCTCTGCAGGCGCGGATCGCTGGCGTCCTGTTGCGGGTGGCACGCCAACTGGGTAGCCAGGGGCTGCTCGATATAGGCGTGACCGGCGAGAATCCGGCGCACCGCCTCGATCAACACTTCAGGCGCCGAGCTTTTGGTCAGGTAGCCCGACGCCCCGGCATCGAGGGCCTGGCGCACCAGCGGCAATTCATCGTGCATGCTGAAAAACAGCACCCGCAGTTGCGGCAAGCGCTGGCGCAGGCGGCGGGTGGTTTCCAGGCCACTGATGCCCGGCAAGCCAAAATCCATGATCACCAGGTTCGGCAGCGCCTCCTGGACCCGGCTCAACGCCTCCTCGCCGGTGGCCGCTTCGCGCACTTCGATCGCCGGCAACAACGCCCGCAACAGGCTGGCGTAGCCTTGGCGGACTACCGCGTGATCATCGACCAGCAAAATGTTCATGACACCTCCAAAGGCATGCTCAAGGCCAGCGCCCAACCGGCGCCGGGCTGACTGATGATGCGCAGTTCGCCGCCCAGGCAACGGGCCCGTTCGAACATTGAATACAGGCCGACACCCGGTTGCTGTGGTTGCTGCGCACCACGACCGTTATCGCGCACCAGCACCCGCAATCGTCCGCCGCAATGATGCAGGCGCACCCGCACCTGACTGGCGCCAGCATGGCGGGCAATGTTGGTCAGGGCTTCTTGCAGCAGCCGATACAGATGGGTCTGGTGCGGTGCGGACAGCAGCGGCAGATCGGCGCTGACCCGCAACCGGCAATCGATGCCCTGCCGGGTCTGCCACTGCTGCACCAGCAAGCCCACGGCCGCGCTCAACGGCAGGTGCTGCAGGACTACCGGATAGAGATCCTGGACCAGGGCGCGAAAGCCCTGCTGCAGGTGTTCGCAGTTGTGCTCCAGCTCGCGCACCGTGCGCTCGATGGTCTGGGGCTGGTTCGCGACCAGGCGCAGCAGACAGGCCTGGGCGCGAATCCCCGCCAGGTACTGGCCAAGATCGTCGTGCAGGGTCTGGGCCAAATGGGTGCGCTCCTGCTCCTGCACGGCCAACAGGGTGCGGGTCAACCGGGCATTGTCGGCATGGGCCTGTTCCAGGGCCTCGGTCATGCGGTTGAACTGCTGGGCCAGTTGGCGCGCTTCCGCCAAGCCGGTACCGCGCAGACGGACCTTGAGCTGGCCAGCGCACACTTGCTGCAAGGCCCGCAGCAACTCATCGAGCAGGCTCATGCCACGGCGTACCGCCCAGCGAATACTGACCAGGCTGACGAGCAACGCCAGGGCGCACAGGCCGAGCAGTTGCTGCACCGAGTCCCAGACTTCATCGAGTTCGTCCCGCGGGTCCAGGGCAATTTGTACCCGCCGGCCGTCGTGCAGATCAAGCAGACGGGGGCTGTGCAGGCGCTCGGCAAACAGCAGTCGGGCGAGCCAGGCATCCATTCCTTTGTGCACCGGAGCCTGTGCCGCCTCCCCCGACTGCAACCAGCGTACCCGCACGTGACGCAGGCCCTCGGTCAGCCGGGGCTGCAGGCTGACCGGGTCGCGCGCCGCGCTTTCGCTCAAGTATTCGACCACCGCCTCTGCCGACTGCAGTTCCCGCTCGACATCTGCCAGCGCCTGATGCAGCAGCAAGCCCATGCACCCCAGGGTCACCAGGGCAAAAAAGCCGCAGACCCACAGGTTGATCCGCCACAGGGCCGACACGCCTAGCGCCCCGGTAGAGCGGGCATGACCCGCGCTGCGACCGGTTGCGGACCGTGCAGGCGGTCGACGCCGATCATGCTCAGGATCAGCAACAACGGCAGGAGCAGCGCCTTGAGAATTCGCATGATCAATCGCCTCCACTGAAATAGCCGTTATTGCCCATGCTAAAACCACGCCGCCTTGGCGCAGTTACTACCTTGGTACTGGCTGACTGGTACTTTCTGCATATTTCCCCCTGCTCGTGGGCTTCCTATGCTGGCGCTACCTGGAACGGAGTGCCCTATGCGCCAGCTTGCCCCCTACGCCCTGATCTACCTGCTGGCGATTGCCTGCGCCGCCGGCGTGGCGAGCCAAAGCCAGGCGGCGGACCCACCGTTGCCGGTGCAGATCGGTTACCTGGGCTATCGCCCCGACCCGGGTCCGCTGTTGTCCAACGTGATTGGCGAACCGACTGACGCCGGCCTGCGCGGCGCCGAACTGGCGATCACCGACAGCAACAGCACCGGGCGCTTTCTCAACCAGAGCTACCACTTGCTCAGCGCCAGCGTCGTCACCCCGCAAGCCCTGCTGGACGCCGCCAAGGCCCAGCATGAGCAAGGGCTGCGGCTGTTTGTGGTCAACGCCCCGGCGTCCAGCCTGCGCCAGCTGAGCGCGGCATTGCCCGACAGCCTGCTGTTCAATGCCGGGAGTCCGGATGACAGTTTGCGCAGCACCGACTGCCTGCCCAACGTGCTGCACAGTCTGCCGAGCCGGGCGATGCTCGCCGATGCCCTGGGGCAATTGCTGGTGCAACGCAAATGGCAGCGGGCCTTGCTGATCGTCGGCCCGACCGCAGACGACCAGGCTTATGCCGCCGCCCTGCGGCGCGCCGCCAAGCGCTTTGGCCTGCAACTGGTGGCAGAAAAGGCCTGGAGTTTCGACAACGACCAACGCCGCAGCGCCCAGGCCGACATGCCGCTGTTCACCCAGACCGCCGAGTATGACGTGGTGCTGGTGGCCGATGAGCGCGGCGATTTCGGCGAGTACGTGCCCTACCAGACCTGGTACCCGCGCCCGGTCGCCGGCACCCAGGGCCTGACTCCCGTGGGCTGGCACAAGACCGTGGAAACCTACGGCGCCGCGCAGCTGCAAAAACGCTTCGAGGCCCTGGCCGGGCGCTGGATGAACGACCGCGATTTCGCCGCCTGGATGGCCGTGCGCAGCATCGCCAGTGCGGTGAGCAAACTGCGCAACGCCGACCCCATGGCGATCCGCGAGCTGCAACTCAGCGACCAACTGCCACTGGACGGCTTCAAGGGCCGCAAGCTCAGCTATCGCCCCTGGAATGGCCAGTTACGCCAACCCATCCCCATCGTGCAGCCCCGGGCGCTGGTCAGCACTTCACCCCAGGAAGGTTTCCTGCACCCCTTCAACGAAATGGACAGCCTGGGTTACGACAAGCCCGAGGTCAGTTGCCGCTTTCCCTGAAATTGCCCACCCCACAACAACCAGAAGGTATCCGCCATGCGCCGCACCCTGCTCTCATGCGCCCTGTTGCTCGCCGCCGGGCACGCCGCGGCCAGCACCGCCTGGGTCTCCAACGAGAAGGACAACAGCCTGAGCCTGATCGACCTGCAGACCCTGCAAGTCACCGACACCCTGCCCGTCGGCCAGCGCCCTCGTGGCCTGTTGCTGTCCCACGACAATAAGCTGCTGTACATCTGCGCCAGTGATTCGGACCGGGTCCAGGTGATGGACGTGGCGACCCGCAAGATCATCAAGGAGCTGCCTTCCGGCAAGGACCCCGAGCAGTTCGCCCTGCACCCCAACAACCGCTGGCTGTACGTCTCCAACGAAGACGATGCGCTGGTGACGGTGATCGACACCGAGACCGCCAAGGTACTCGGGCAGATCAGCGTCGGCGTCGAACCCGAAGGCATGGCCGTCAGCCCCGATGGCAAGTGGGCGGTGAACACCAGTGAAACCACCAACATGCTGCACTGGATCGACACCAGCACCCAGACCCTGGCCGACAGCACCCTGGTGGACCAGCGCCCACGATTTGTCGAGTTCTCCCCGGATGGCCAGCAGCTCTGGGCCTCGGCGGAAATCGGCGGCACCGTGACCATTCTCGAGGTGGCCAGCCGCAAGGTACTCAAGACCCTGAACTTCCAGATCAAGGGCGTGCACCCGGACAAGGTCCAGCCGGTGGGGGTCAAGCTCAGCGCCGACGGCAAGTACGGGTTTGTCGCCCTCGGCCCGGCCAACCATGTGGCGGTGATCGACGCCAGGACCTTTGCAATCCTCGACTACCTGCTGGTGGGACGCCGCGTCTGGCAGATGGCGTTCACCCCGGATCAAAAACAGTTGCTGGCCACCAACGGCGTCAGCGGCGATGTCTCGGTGATCGATGTCGACAGCCTCAAGGTCATCAAGTCGGTGAAGGTCGGGCGTTACCCCTGGGGCGTGGTGGTCACGCCATGAATGCCCTGGACGTCAGCGACCTGAGCTTCGCCTACGGTGCCCGCCAGGCGCTGAACCGGGTCGGCTTCAGTCTGGCACCAGGGCGTTTTGCCGCGTTGCTGGGGCCCAACGGCGCAGGCAAGTCGACCTTGATTGCCCTGCTCACCCGACTCTATGACCTGCAGCGCGGCGAGATCCGGGTCGGCGGCCATTCATTGCGCGACCGCCCGCGTCCGGCGCTCAAGCAATTGGGCGTGGTATTTCAGCAAAGCACCCTGGACCTGGACCTCAGCGTCGAACAGAACCTGCGTTACCACGCGGCCCTGCATGGCCTGTCCCGGCGCCAGAGCAGCCAGCGGGTGGACGCCGAACTGGCGCGCCTGGGCCTGACCGAGCGCCGCAGTGAACGGGTGCGCGAACTCAACGGTGGCCACCGTCGCCGGGTAGAGATCGCCCGCGCCCTGCTACACCAACCGCGCCTGTTGCTGCTCGACGAAGCCAGCGTCGGCCTCGACCCGGCCAGCCGCCTGGCCCTCAACCAGCACCTGCGTAGCCTGTGCCACGAGCAACAGTTGAGCGTGCTGTGGACCACCCACCTGCTGGACGAGGTGTCGCCCAGCGACGACCTGCTGATTCTCCATCAGGGTCGCCTGGTGGCCAGCGGGCAGGCCGCGGACTTGAGCCTGGAACATGGCGGCGACCTCGGCACGGCCTTCAACCGCCTGACCGCCGTGGGAGCCACCCGATGAACGCCTACTGGCAATGCTTACGCGGGATCGTGCTGCGCGAATGGCTGCGGTTCGTGTTGCAGCGCACGCGCTTTCTCAGCGCCCTGGTACGCCCGCTGTTGTGGCTGCTGGTGTTTGCCGCCGGTTTTCGGGCGGCGCTGGGCATCGCAATCATCGAGCCCTACGACACCTACATCCCCTACGAGGTCTACATCATCCCCGGTCTTGCCTGCATGATCCTACTGTTCAACGGCATGCAGGGTTCGCTGTCGATGGTCTACGACCGGGAAATGGGCAGCATGCGCGTACTGCTCACCAGCCCGCTGCCCCGGACCTTCCTGCTGTGCAGCAAGTTGCTGGCGACCGCGCTGGTTTCGCTGTTGCAGGTGTATGCCTTCCTGGCGATTGCCTGGCTGTATGGGGTGCGCCCGCCGGTCGCGGGCCTGCTGCTCGCCCTGCCGGCGCTGTTGCTGGTGGCCTTGATGCTCAGCGCCCTGGGGTTGCTGCTGTCCAATGGGATCCGCCAGTTGGAGAACTTCGCCGGGGTGATGAATTTCGTGATCTTCCCGCTGTTTTTCCTGTCGTCGGCGCTGTATCCGCTGTGGAAAATGCGCGACTCCAGCGAGTGGCTGTACTGGCTGTGTGCGGTCAATCCGTTCAGCCATGCGGTGGAGCTGGTGCGGTTTGCCCTGTATGAGCGGTTCAACCCCCTGGCATTGGCGGTGTGCGCCGGGCTGACGCTGCTGTTCGGCCTGCTGGCGGTGCTGACGTTCAACCCGCAGCATGCAGCGTTGCGCAAGGCAGGTTAGGCGGTATTTGCCAGCAAAGGCGCAAAACTACTACTTTGGTACTGGTTTTCCTGTCTATCGTCGCATTCCCAAGGCACAACGTCTGGCATGTAATAGGTTCATAACGATAAGGACTGAACCGCTATGCTGCGTGCCTGCCATCGCCTGTTGCGCCCTCCTCTCACTGCCCTGTCGCTGTGCCTGCTGCTGGGCGTGGCCCACGCCGACAGCCCGCTGTTTTCCGCCCAGGGCTACCGCATCGGCCTGTACCGCAGCCCGACGCCCGACCAGGCGCCGGGCGCGAGTATTGTCGATACCGCCAGCCTGCAAACCCTGCTCGGCCAGACACCGCCTCCGCTGCTGATCGACGTCTACCGTCGGCAATGGCTGCATGAGCGTTTCATTGAAGACCAGCCCCACGAGAACCTGCCCGGCAGCCACTGGCTGGCCAACACCGGTGACGGCGATCTGAGCCCTGCCTGGCAGGCCTACTTTGCGCGTAACCTGCAAACATTGACCGCGGGCGATACCCGGCGTGCGCTGGTGTTTTACTGCCGCTCCGATTGCTGGCTGAGCTGGAACGCGGTAAAACGCGCCGCAGCCCTGGGCTATCAGTCGGTGTACTGGTACCGCGACGGCCTGGATGCCTGGCAGGCAGCAAACCTGCCCGTGACCCTGGCCCAACCGGAGCCCTTTCCCTGACGTTGCACCCTTGCGTGTTGTTGCCACACCATAATCAAAATAACGAGGTGAAAGGCTATGTACAAAATTCTGATTGCCGACGATCACCCACTGTTCCGCGAAGCCATTCATAACGTCATCAGCGATGGTTTTCCCGGCAGCGAGGTGATGGAAACCGCCGACCTGGACAGTGCCCTGGCCCTGACCCAGAGCCATGACGACCTGGACCTGATCCTGCTGGATCTGAACATGCCGGGCATGCACGGCCTCAATGGCCTGATCAACCTGCGCAACGAAGCGCCGACCATCCCGGTGGTAATCGTCTCCGCCGAACAGGACAAGCAGATCGTCCTGCAAGCCATTACCTATGGCGCGGTGGGTTTCATCACCAAGTCCTCGCCCAGGGCGCAGATGACCGAAGCCATCGAGCAGATTCTCAACGGCAACGTGTACCTGCCGCCCGATATCATCCGCACGCAAAAAAGCAGCAGCCAGCGGCGCATGAACGACACCCCGAGTTTCCCGCCGGAACTGCTCCAGGCTTTGACTCGCAAACAGTTGCTGGTACTCGAACGGATGACCAAGGGCGAATCGAACAAGCAGATTGCCTACACCCTGGAAATCGCCGAGACCACGGTCAAGGCCCACGTCTCGGCCATCCTGCGCAAGCTCAACGTGCACAACCGGGTGCAGGCGATCCTCAGTGCCGGGGACATCGATTTCGGCTCGTACCTGCGCCGCTGAGGCCCTTTGCGGGTTCGCGGTTGGGCCAACACCGACGGTACCTGACGCACCGCCAGCGCGAGCAGGCTCGCACCCACAAGGGTGGGAGCCGGGGTTCAGACGCTGATCGCGCCATCCACCAGGGTCTGGGCTTCTTGCACCAGTTGCTTGAGGTGATCGTCGCCAATGAAGCTCTCGGCATAGATCTTGTAGATGTCTTCGGTGCCTGAAGGACGGGCGGCGAACCAGCCGTTTTCGGTCATGACTTTCAAGCCACCGATGGCCTGGTCGTTGCCCGGCGCCTTGCTGAGGATGCTCTGGATCGCTTCGCCAGCCAGTTGGGTCGACTTGACCTGCTCCGGCGCCAGTTTGCCCAGCAGGGCTTTCTGTTCGGGGCTGGCCTTGGCGTCGACGCGCACGGCGAAGGGCTCGCCCAGCTCATCGGTCAGGGCACGGTAGGCCTGGCTCGGGTCGCGGCCAGTGCGGGCGGTCATTTCCGCGGCCAGCAACGCCGGGATCAGACCATCCTTGTCAGTGCTCCAGACGCCGCCATCCTTGCGCAGGAACGAAGCGCCCGCACTCTCTTCGCCACCAAAACCCAGGGAGCCGTCGAACAGCCCGTCAGCGAACCATTTGAAGCCCACCGGCACTTCGTACAGGCGTCGACCCAGGCGCTTGGCCACGCGATCGATCAGGCCGCTGCTGACCACGGTCTTGCCCACGCCCGCATCGGCACGCCACAACGGACGGTTCTGGAACAGGTAGTCGATGGCGACCGCCAGGTAGTTGTTCGGCGCCAGCAAACCACCGGAGGGGGTGACGATACCGTGGCGGTCATGGTCCGGGTCGCAGGCAAACGCGACGTCGAAGCGCTCCTTGAGGCCGATCAGGCCCTGCATGGCGTGGCTGGAGGACGGGTCCATGCGAATCTGCCCATCCCAGTCCACCGACATGAAGCGGAACGTCGGGTCGACCTCGGTGTTCACCACTTCGAGGTTCAAGCGGTAGTGCTCGGCGATAGCCGACCAGTAGCGCACTCCGGCGCCGCCCAGTGGGTCGACGCCCAGGCGCAGATTGGCCCCACGGATTGCGTCGAAGTCGATCACATTGATCAGGTCGGCGACATAGGTATTGAGGAAGTCATGGCGATGGGTGGTGCTGGCCTTGAGCGCCTGCTCGTAGCTGATGCGCTTGACCCCGGCCAACTGGTTGGCCAGCAGCTCGTTGGCCTTGGCTTCGATCCACTTGGTGATGTGGGTATCGGCCGGGCCACCGTTGGTAGGGTTGTACTTGTAGCCACCGCTTTGCGGCGGGTTGTGCGACGGCGTAATGACGATACCGTCGGCCAGGCCCGAAGTGCGGCCGCGGTTGTAGCACAGGATCGCGTGAGAAATGGCCGGGGTCGGGGTGTATTCGTCATTGGCGGCGATCATCACGGTCACGCCGTTGGCTGCCAGCACTTCCAGGGCGCTGGCACCGGCCGGCGTCGACAGCGCGTGGGTGTCGATACCGACGAACAATGGGCCGTCGATGCCTTGGGCCTGGCGATACAGGCAGATCGCCTGGCTGATCGCCAGGACGTGCCATTCGTTGAAACTCAGCTCGAACGAGCTGCCACGGTGCCCGGAGGTGCCGAACGCAACGCGCTGGGTCGCCACCGAGGCATCGGGCCGACCGGTGTAATAGGCTGTTACCAGTCGCGGGATATCGACCAAGAGCTCTGCTGGTGCCGGCTTGCCCGCAAAAGGACTGAGTGTCATGCAAAACCTCTGAAAAAGAGTGGTTCAAGAATAGGCAGGGAGTTTACTGGCAGTTTGACTATAGAGCGACGATATCTATCCGCGCCAGGTCAGGATTATTTGCCCCTCGACTACTCCATCAACTCCAGCCTCAGGGCATCGCCGAGCATCGCCATGGTCGTGTCCAGATCGTGCTGGCCATTGAACGCATGGCTCAGTCGCACATGCTGCGAATGCAGGCCATGCAGGCTGAACAGCTCCCCCGGGGCAATCACCACACTCTGCTTGAGCATGCGCTGGAACACTCGGCGCATATCGACCGGACGCAGCGAGCGGGCCCAGAGGGTCGCGCCACCCGCCGGCTCGACGAAGTCCAGCGCATCACCCAGGCGCTCCTGCAGCAGCTGCACCATGCGGCTTTTGCGTTCACTGAGCAGGCGACGCAATACCAGCAGGTGCTGGTCAATGCGACCACTGCTGTACAGCCGGGCAATGGCTTTCTGGCGGATCGGTGACAAGCGAAAGGAGCGCAGCAAAAAGGTCCGCTGCAGTTCAGCGCTGAGCGGGCGCGACAGCAGGTAGCCGTAAGGCGCCTCGGGCCCCATGAGCTTTTCGAAGGTCGAAAACACGATCAAGCGCTCGGGATCGAGCAGGTCGCGAAAGCGCAACTCGTTCGGCTCGTGCCCGAGCTCGCCGTAGACATCATTCTCCAGGACCCAGCAACCGTGCTCCTGCAACAGGTGCGCGATGTCCTGGCGGTTGGCGGCCGGCATCAGGCTGCCCCTGGGCATGCTTACGCCGGAGGACAGTAGCACCAGGCGCACTGTTTCGGTCGCCAACAGGTGTGCCAGCCATTGCGGGTCGAGCGAGCCATCCTCGCCGATCGGCAACTCGATAACCTGGACCCCGGCCGCCTGCAACAAGCGCAGGATCACCCAGTCACAGGGCGACTCCACCAGCACGGTGGCGCCCTTGAGCGCCAGCACCGCAATCAGGATCTCCAGCACGCCACGCAAATCGGCACCAATGTAGACATCGTCAGCGTGCCAGCAACGGATCGGTGATGTGGTGTAGCGCGCTGCCAACGCGGTACGCAGTTCCAGTTCGCCACAGGGTTGGGAATGCGGTTGCTGCTGGCGCGGATATTGGCGCACCAGTTCGCGCTCCAGCAGCAGTAACGGACTGTCCAGCGACTGCAGCAGGGCCGGCTCGTCGGTGCTCATCACCAACATGCCCGGGCGCCTGGCACTCACGTAGAGAGTTTCCAACAGGTCATTGCCGCCGCAGAACGCCGCGTTCAGCGACACCGGCAAGGCGTAGTACCCGGACTTGGCCACCGAGTACACCCGCCCTTCCTTCTCCAAAAGCGAGTAGGCGTACTGGATAGTCGAAATCGACACGCTCAGGCGCTCGGCCAGTTGCCGCAGTGACGGCAGCTTGATTGGCGTCTCGGCCTCCATTTCATTGATCAGGCAGGTCAGGTAGCGGTACACCGCCTGATAGGCAAAGTCGCTCTCTCTCTGCTCTTTCATGGACGCAGGCCAATCGCAGCAAGGGTCAGGGGCCGAGCCTGGGGCAGACACGCCTGGCCGCTGGTGTCGCGGCCCATGTAGTTCGAATCAGTCAAACCAGGCTCCTCAAGGTCGCGCTGACAGAGCATTGAGCGCGTGCACCAAGGCCCCGCCACTGGAGTCCGCAACGCCGGCCTCCAGCACGGAACGCCGGCGATATAGCGTGCGCATCAGGTTGATCGGCAAGCCGCTGACATCCACCATCCAGTGCATCACCTGCTCCGGCGCGGCCTCGCCCTGCAATGCCTTGTGCAGCTCGCCAATAGCTACCAGCATGCCGGGATGGCAACGCCGCAGAAATCGCTCCAGACCCGCGCCCTGGCCGACAAAGGGCGCGAACAACAGGCACACCAGTTGCGCTTCGCACAGCCCCAGGTTCTGCTGGAGTTCGGCGTTGGCCTCGATGCGCCGCTCGGCCAATGCCGGGGGATTGTCGTAAAGCGCCGAGGCCTGCTGGCAAACGGGCTCTGGTAGGCCTCTTTTACGCATGAGCAACAACCCGCGCTGCACGTACTGGGCAAATCCGCGCTCATACGGCTGGCCCTCCAGGTAGCTGGCCTGCAATCCACGACAATGGGCCGACAGCAGCGCGCTGGCGTAGTCGTTTTCCCGCAGGGCGACATCCGCTTCCTCCGCCTGCAGGCCGAGGAATTCGTTGAGCAACAGCCAGCGCTCTTGCGCGTTGCCCGTCACCAGGTCCTGGATATCGATAAAGGTGGTCCCGCGCCGCGCGTCAAAACCCGCCTGGGGTCGCCAGGCCACGGTTTGTTGCTCGGCATACAGCTCGCGGTAGCAATCGTTGTCCAGTTGTTCGAGGCTGCTCAGCAGGCCATCCATGCTCAGAGCCGGTTCTGCCAGCGTCGGCAAGCTGGCGCGCTGGGCTGCTCGCGCCAACCCGGCCAGGAACTGCCGCTGCTGACGTGCCGTTGCTCCGCCCACCAGCGCATCCACGCCACCCTGCCAGCGGCTCATCTGCCCATAAAATTCGCCGGTGGCCAGGTAGCCGTCATCACAGGCTTCATAAGGACTCCCCGGCTCTCGCGAATGGCCGAGCAACAACAGGCTGGTGCGATTCCATTCTTGGCCGGCGTCGGACAGCGCAGGTAAATGACTAAAGGGCAATACCTCACGGTTATCGACCATCAGCACCTCGACGCGCGGGTCATCGTAGACAAACAGCGCTGCATAGCTGCGCTGAATACTGTCCATGATCGCCGGCGTCGTCGAGCCCATGCGCAGGGTTGCCACCCGCAGGTGGAAGGTCGCTGGCGACCGGGCGGCGATGCTCAACTGCGCGGCACGCAGCAACGCCAGCGAGTAGCAGCTGTCCTGGCTACCGGAGTGGGCCAGCAGGACTTTGAAATGCTCGATTCTTTCCGGGCCGCCAGCCGCTACCAGTAAACGCTGGATCAAAAGTTGCAGTGCGGTGCGCTCTGCCCGGGAGAAGAAACTCAGCAGACGAGTCAGTACTTGGTGATAGACATTGTTCATCGCTGAATCATGCATGGTGCTCATCGTTATTTACCTGAAATTCAATAAGTCGGTATCAAAAGAACATCGCTCAACCGCTGTGGCAGTGATCAATCTCGATTGATTAGTGCGAGGTGTAATTATCGGCGATCAATGGTGGCATTTTGACTTCAGCAACTATTTGACACTATTGCCCTAACAGATTCAGCACGCCGGAAAGTTCGCCTGCGTGCGCCTGAATCAGGGGCTTTCAGGCAAATACGGCAAGGCCTAGGACAATTCCGACAACTTCCCACAGACAATGAGTACGCAAAACCAAGAAGCCATAACCCGGCAAAAAATACGCAACTAGTAGTTAGCTGCGCTACTTGCCAAACACCAACGCCCGGCGTGGGCGAGCAATGCGCCCGCCACTCGACACTGTTAATAGCGCTGACTAAAACAAAAGGCTCAGCCATGACTCATTCCTTGAGATGAAAGTGATCATTCAATTATCAGGGCTTGGATATTGATTAGAAGATACAGATCACAGACAAAAACCAGTTCAGTTGCTGAACAGGCTGTTTATCAGGGGAGTGGGTACGGCGTTTACCTGGGGCCATAACGCAACAGCCCGCTTTCGCGGGCTGTTTGTTGAGCGGATCTCAGGAGGGCTCGACCAGAATCGCCACTCGCTCGCGACACGGACACTCGTCCATATAGCGATGCGCCTCGACGAACTCGGCGAACGGGAAGACCCGGGTCTTGAGCGGCAGCAACACGCGGTCGGCGGTCAATTGGTTGATTTCGCGCAGTGCCCGTTGCAGCGCGGCCTGGTCCTGGACAATCCCCAGCTCCGGCTTGCCGGTGAAGTTACCGATGCAGTGCACGAAAAACTGAATGTTCTTCTGAAACGCTGCGCAGGCCGGAAATGGCGTCTGGTTGCCGCCTTGCAGGCCATACAGCACCAAACTGCCCCGTGGCGCCAGGACGTCGCCCAGCAGCGACATCTGTGGGCCGCCCAGGCCGTCGAACACCACATCCACGCCACGATTGTCGGTGAGCTTGTTGATCTGCATGAGCAGGTCCTGCTCTTCGGTGACAATCACCTTCTCGGCACCCAGCGACAGCAGGTACTCGCGCTCTTCGGCAGTCTTGGTCGCGGCAATTACCCGCACACCCAAAGCCTTGCCCAGTTGCACAAAGGACGGGCCGGCGCAGTGGCTGGCGTCTGTCACCAGGGCAAATTGCCCGGGTTTGACCCGTGCCAGATCGGCGTAGGCAAAATAGGCGATCAGCAAGGGCGTGTAATGCACCGCCGCCTCGATCGGGCTCAGGACATCGGGATAACGGGTCAGCGCCGAACGCGGCAGCACGATCTGCTCGCCGTACACCGGGTAGTCATTGGGGCTTTCCGCCGGGAAGCTGGCCACCTTGTCGCCAACTACCAGGTCATCCACGCCTTCACCGAGGGCCGTGACCACGCCCGCCATCTCATGCCCCAGCCCGGACGGCAGCCGTGCATGGGACGATGCCAGGTTCTGCCGCCAGAGGATGTCATACCAGCTGACGCCTATCGCCTCGACACGCACCTGTACTTCACCGGGTGCCGGCAGAGCAGCCGCATGCTCTTCGCATTTGAGCACCTCGGCTGGACCAAACTTGTGAAAACGGATCGTGCGGGACATCGCAAACCTCGTCAAAGTAACCTCTAATGCCATGAACTTTATCCGGGCTTTGTGGCCAAGACCATCAGTGGCTATTAATAGTCGACATGCCTGTCATTGATTCCGCAGCTCCGGAAATCCGTCAATCAATCTAGAAAACCGAACCAGCATTGTGGGAAAAATGAATTACTCGGTGCAGAGTAACAGCCTTTCCCCGTAAGATTCATGCCGGTCATTGTTCTCATATGGCCGCTCTCGTCAAGCTTGCTGACTCTGCCAGGACTCCAGATGAATCGTAATGACCTGCGTCGTGTCGACCTGAACCTGTTGATCGTGTTTGAAACCCTGATGCACGAACGCAGCGTAACCCGTGCCGCCGAGAAGCTGTTCCTCGGCCAACCGGCCATCAGCGCGGCCCTTTCGCGCCTGCGGGGGCTGTTCGACGACCCTCTGTTCGTGCGCACCGGACGCAGCATGGAACCGACCGCCCGCGCGGTGGAAATCTTCGCCCTGCTCTCCCCTGCCCTGGACTCGATCTCCACGGCCGTGAGCCGCGCAGCCGAGTTTGACCCTGCTACCAGCACCACGGTATTTCGCATCGGCCTGTCGGATGACGTCGAATTTGCCCTGTTGCCCATGCTGCTCAAGCGCCTGCGCGCCGAGGCACCGGGCATTGTCCTGGTGGTGCGCCGGGTCAACTACCTGTTGATGCCGAATCTGCTGGCCTCAGGAGAAATTTCCATTGGCGTCAGCTACACCACCGACCTGCCGGCCAATGCCAAGCGCAAAGTGCTGCGCCGCAGCCAGCCCAAGCTGCTGCGCGCCGACACCGTGCCCGGTGCACTGAGCCTGGACGACTTCTGCGCCCGCCCCCATGCGCTGGTGTCGTTTGCCGGCGACCTCAGTGGCTTCGTCGATGAAGAGCTGGAGAAACAAGGTCGCAAACGCCACGTGGTGCTCGCCGTACCGCAGTTCAACGGCCTGGGCACCCTGCTGGCCGGCACCGACATTCTCGCCACCGTACCGGACTACACCGCCGAAGCCCTGACCGCCGCCGGCGGCCTGCGCGCCGAAAACCCACCGCTACCGACCCGCACCTTCGAGCTGCACATGGCCTGGCGCGGGTCTCAGGACAATGATCCGGGGGAGCGCTGGTTGCGGTCGCGGATTCAGATGTTTTTCGGGGATCCGGATAGTCTTTAGGCGTTGTCGGGCAGGCTGTTCATCTGATCTTTTATTGATGAGAACAGCGCCGACCGCACTCTCTGCGAATCGATAGACCGGCCTGAGACTTTAAGCGGAGCGGTGAACATGCAGCCGATGAAAATTGGAGTGCCTCTCAGATATCACTGCCAACCCCGAAGATTGTCAGTTCAAGATCAAGCTCGAACACATCGCCACGATCATTACGCAGCTGCGTCGCCAGCGCAAAATGGCTAAGACTCGGCGCGGCTGGGTGGAGTGCAACGACGGCAGCGTTGCCGTCGCGATGCGCCTGCTGGTTCTGTTGCCGGGCCGCGCCGGCAAACTGGTGCAGATGCGCTGGGAGGACGTCGACTTCAATTCAGCACAATGATCTTTGACACCAACTCCGCGCTGTTCTTGGCCTGCAGCTTTTTCATCAGCCGGGCCCGATGGACTTCGACAGTGCGGTGGGAAATGTTCAATTTACGGCCGATTTCCTTGCAGGTCAGGCCGTTGACAATGTGCGCCGAGATTTCCCGTTCTCGCGGCGTCAAGTTGACCGTCGCGTGAAACACGCGGTCCATACGCTCGAAATGCCAGACCATCAACTGAAACGGATCATCCGGCGTCAGCGTGTAGCCATTGGCCCTGGCCCAGAACACTTCACCACTGTGATGCTGCATGAAGCGCTCATCGGAATAGGAGCCGTTCTTGCTGTGCTGTAGCCAGCTCAGGCTGCGTTCGCCTATGGCCTTGTAGTCGGCTTGGGAGGGATAGAGCTTGAGGATCAACTCGCCGATCAACTCGTCGCGCTGGAACCCGAACAACTCAAGAAATGCCACGTTGAGATCAAGCATGCTGCGGTTGCCGGTGATCACTTGGGGAGCCGGCGACACTTGAAACGCCAGCCGTTCAAGGTCTTCCAGTGGATCTTTCATCGTGCAGTCCTGCTGCTTTTTATGGGTATGAGCCCAGTATCGGTCAGTTCGGCTACTCACTCCTATACGTAGTTGCACGAAGTAGCGATCAGACTTTGCGGTGGGCCATTGTAGGGAACGCCTGCAATCGCAAAGGAAAAACAATAATGGCTAACCACACCGTTTCCATCGTCGCCGTCGGACACAGCCGTTTCGGTCGACTGAATGATTTGACCCTCGAAGATCTGATCGTGCAAGTCACCCACGAAGCGCTCGCCGATGCGGCCGTCGATGCATCTGAGATCGACGCAATTTTCCTCGGACACTTCAATTCGGGCATGGTCCCTGACGGTTTTCCGGCTTCCCTGGTGCTGCAAGCGGACCCTGCGCTTCGCTTCAAACCAGCCACCCGTTGCGAAAACGCCTGCGCTTCAGGCTCAGCCGCCATTCAGGCCGGGATCAATGCGATTCTCTCGGGCTCGGCAGACTTGGTATTGGTGGTTGGCGCTGAAAAAATGACCGCCAACAGCACTGCACAGGTGACCAAGGCCCTGGCCGGTGCGGGCTACCAGAATGATATCGAGGAATCCGGCTTCAGCTTCCCGCAGTTGTTTGGCCTGGCGGCGCAGCACTATCAACAGCGTTACCATAGCCCGCTAATGTCGATGGCGAGGATTGCCGCAAAGAACCATGCCAACGCATTGAGCAATCCCCTGGCACAGATGCATAAGGCGATGAGTTTCGAGCACTGCAACACGGTGTCCGAGAGCAACCCGTACATCGCCGAGCCGCTGCGCCTGACCGATTGCTCGCTGATCACCGATGGTGCCGCCGCCATCGTGTTGGCCTCGGCCAAGCGCGCCAAGCAGTTTCGTCGCGAAGTGCTGATTCGTTCGATGTCCCAGGTCAACGACTTCCTACCCATTTCCCAACGCGATCTGTTGGCCTTCGAAGGTCCGCAGCGAGCAATTCAGAACGCGTTGCGCAGCGCGGATGTGCCGTTGACCGAGATCAATTTCGCCGAGGTCCACGACTGTTTCACTATCGCCGAATTGCTGATCTACGAAGCCATGGGGCTGGCGCCGAGAGGCCAAGGCCATCGCGCGCTGGATGACGGCATCGTGCAGGCCGGCGGGCGACTTCCGGTCAACCTGTCCGGCGGGCTCAAGGCCAAGGGTCATCCCGTGGGCGCCACGGGCGTGTCGATGCACGCCATGGCCTTCCGACAACTGACCGGACAGGCCATCGGTATCGCTGTACCCGATGCCGAATTCGGACTGCTGTTCAACATGGGCGGAATGGCCGTGGCCAACTACGCCTCGGTGCTTCAGGCACGGAGAGCATAGCCATGAACATTGCCAATTGGCTGAATGACGCGGCCCATCGCTGGCCGATGCGTCCTGCGTTGTTCGAAGGTGATCGACAAGTGGCCGATTACCAGCAATTCTCCAAAAACGTGCAGCGGCGGGCCATGACGCTCAGCGAGCAACACGGCATTCAGCCCGGCGACCGCGTCGCCCTCTTCATGAAAAACTGCTGTCAATACCTGGAACTGCTGTACGCCATCTGGTGGGTCGGCGCGGTTGCGGTGCCGATCAACTGCAAACTGCATCGCAACGAAGCCGGCTGGATCGCCGACAACGCGCAAGCGCGGCTGATCTTTACCGACGACGGCACGCTGTTTGACCAGGCCCAGTTACCTGAAGGGTGCAGGGAATGGGTTGGGTTGAACGACATGTTCGAATTCTCGATTGAGTTGCTGCCGACCAACACTCCGGTCCCACGGCATGCCGATGATCTGGCCTGGTTGTTCTATACCTCGGGGACCACCGGGCGCTCGAAGGGCGTGATGTTATCCCACGGTAACTTGATGGCGATGTCGCTGTGTTACCCGATCGATGTCGACCCGGTGCACGAAGGTGATTCGGTGGTGTACGCCGCACCTATGTCCCACGGCGCCGGACTGTACAACTTCATCCATGTGCGTTGCGGCGCACGGCATGTGGTGCCAGTGTCTCGCGGATTCAAAGCGGTCGAGTTGTTTGAACTGGCCACTTCACTTGGCAATGTGACGCTATTCGCCGCGCCGACCATGGTCAAGCGCATGGTCGAGCAGGCACGCCAGCAAGGGTATGCCGGTGAAGGCCTGAAAACCATCGTCTACGGTGGCGCGCCGATGTACCTGGCGGACTTGCAGAATGCCGTGGACACCTTTGGCCCTCGGCTGGTGCAGATTTACGGCCAGGGTGAAAGCCCGATGACGGTCAGCGCCCTGCCCCGGGAACTGATCGCTGATCGCAACCATACGGATTGGGCACGCCTGGCATCGTCAGTGGGACGGGCGCAATCGTGCATCGAGATTCGCATCGTCGGCGCTACGCGCGAAACCCTTGGCACCGGACAGCCCGGAGAAATCGCAGTGCGCGGGGCAACGGTGATGCACGGTTACTGGCGCAACGACGCCTCGACGCGCGAGGTCCTGGTGGATGGTTGGCTGTTCACTGGCGACATCGGCTACCTCGACGCGCAGGGTTATCTGACCCTGACTGACCGTTCCAAGGACGTGATCATCACCGGCGGCAGCAACGTGTATCCGCGTGAGGTGGAAGAGGTGCTGGCAGCACATCCGGGCGTATTCGAAGTGTGCGTGGTGGGCGAGCCGGATGCGGATTGGGGCGAGTCGGTAGTGGCGTTCGTGGTCGCCCGTGACCAGAGCAGCCTGGATGAAGGTCAGCTCAACCACTGGTTTACCGAGCGCATGGCGTCGTTCAAGAAGCCGAAGAAATACCTGTTTCGCACCGAGCTGCCAAAAAACAGCTACGGAAAAATCCTCAAAACCGACCTGCGCCAATGGCTCAAGGAGGCCGCGAGCGTTGCTACATCCCAGTGAAACGCCTGTTTTCCATCAATAGAAATTTCCATCAATAAAAACAAGACAGGAATACGACGATGGCTACTCAACAACACAATCTCGCCCGGCAGCGCCGTCGCGCGTTTATCGGTGCGACGTCCGGGCACCTCATCGAATGGTATGACTACGGCGTGTATGGTTTTCTGGCGGTGTACATCGGCCAGGCGTTTTTCGTGTCGGATGACCCCGCCACCAGTTTGCTCAGCAGCTTTGCCGCGTTCGCGTTGAGCTTCTTCATTCGGCCGTTGGGCGGCCTGTTTTTCGGCCCGCTGGCCGACAAGATCGGCCGTCGCAAAACCCTGATTACCGTACTGTTCATGATGGCTGGCTCGACCTGTTTGCTGGGTTTGCTGCCCACTTACGCTTCCATCGGCATCGCGGCCCCTATCCTGCTGGTGCTGATCCGCTGCGTGCAGGGTTTCTCGGCCGGAGGCGAAATTGGCACCATCACCAGCTTCATTTCCGAGTACGCGGGCCCTGGTCGACGCGGGTTCTCCACTTGCTGGCTGATGGTGACGGCCGTGCTGGGGCTGGTGCTGGGCGGTGCTGTCGCCAACGGGATGACCTGGGTGCTCGGCGCCGAAACGATGCAGGCCGGAGGCTGGCGCATTCCGTTCCTGATCGCGGGCCCCATGGGCCTGATTTCGATGTACATCCGCCTCAAGCTGGAAGACAGCCCGGAATTTCTGGCGCTGCAAAAGGCCGGGGAAACGTCGAAGGCACCCTTGCGTGAAGTCTGGCAGTGGAAGCGGGCAATTACCTTGGTGTTTTTCATCATCACCTTGCACAGTTCAATCTTTTACCTGGTGCTGACGTTCGCCTCGACCTACATGTCGCGCATCCTGAAATTCGACAGCGGCACCACATTGTTTTACGTGTTCATCGCCAGCCTGTCGGCGGCCCTCGTGATGCCGCTGGGGGGAGCGTTCACCGACAAGTACGGGCGTAAACCATTCCTGATGGTAGTCGGGGTGTTGGCGACGCTGGCGATGTACTGGTTCTTCAAATCCGCGCCGGACGCGACGCCGGCGACGTTTTTCCTTCCGTTGATGGCGGTGGCGATCACCTTCGGGCTGTACGCCTCGTCGACCTACGCAACCATGAGCGAACTGTTGCCAACGCGTATCCGCTCGACCGGCATCGCGGTGGCCTACAACGTTCCGGTGGCCGTATTCGGCGGCAGCGCGCCGTTTATTTCAACGTGGTTGATCCAGCAAACCGGCGACATTACCTCACCGTGGTATTTCTACATTGGCACTGGTGTGATGTCGTTGATTGCCCTGACGGCGCTGCGCAAAGAAGATTTTGTAGCCGGCTCGGGGGTGGTGCAAGCACGTTCGAAGGCTTGCGAGGGTGCACAGGATTTTGTGTAGCTGGCGGGGGCGATTCGGGCTCCGCTTAAAACGAATAACGGCCCCCAACAGAAAATCCAGGTGCACCTGAGTGGGTATGTCGAGTATCGAATACATCAGGCAACGGCGTGACTTGCATTACCCGTAGCCCAGGGAATGGGCGTCCTTGCCGTCGCCGAAGGAAGCAGACTGCTAACGGCGTCAAGGCGACTGATCTGCTGCGCCGACAGTTCGACCGACAGTGCACCCAGGTTGTCGGTCAACTGGGTAACTGACCGAGGGCCGATGATGGGAACCGAACCATGTGTACCCGCCCAGGCGATTGCGACCTGCCCTGGGCTGACACCAAGTTCGTCAGCGACCGCGATCACTGTATCGAGCACCTTAGTGCGATGCTCGCTGTTCTCCGGCTGAAAAACCTTGCCATCCAACGCCTCGGCACGTCCCTTCTCCCCGTTGCGATACTTGCCGGTCAGCATGCCCCCGCCCAGTGGGGACCAGGTGACGATTCCGAGCCCCAGCGCATGAGAGGCTGGAAACAGATCAGCCTCAGGTTCACGCCGAACCAAGCTGTGCTCGAACTGCGCTGCGGCGATCGGCACTGCATGGGTGAGTTCGGCGAGGGTGACTGCCCGCGACAGCCGCCATGCTGGGAAGTTGGAGAGACCGGCGTAAAGAATCTTGCCCGCCCGCGCGAGATCCTCGAACCCTCGAACGATTTCTTCGGCAGGTGTGACATCATCCGGCCAATGCGCCCAGTAGAGGTCTATGCGATCAGTGCGCAGACGTTTCAAGCTTGCCTCCACCGAGGCCACCATCGCCTTGCGACTGTTGCCGGTGACAAGCCGGTTAGCGTCTGGTTGTGCACCCGTGGAGTATTTGGTCGCGAGTACGAAGTTCTCGCGCCGCCCCTCCAGCAGGGTGCCGAGCAGCTCTTCTGATTGCCCAAACTGGTAAACGTCTGCGCCATCGATAAAGTTGCCGCCCGCTTCGACGTACGCGTTGAAAATCGCCTTGCTGGTATCCTGATCGGCGCCATGGCCCCAGCCAGTACCGAAGTTACCCGTACCAAGAGCTACCTGTGAAACCTGCAAGCCCGTCTTGCCGAATGATAGGTATTTCATGTTTTCTCCGTTAATCACATCAGGTGCCTTTCAGCGCGCCGCCGGTGCCGATCGGCGTCCGGATCGGGTCCAAACATCGATCTCAGCCTCGGCCACCAGCGCTCATCGAAGGGGTTTTGGGGTGATCGAAGATCAGGCATGTCGTGGTGGCGTGCGCGTATAGCCTTCCATCAGGGCCGACGATCCGCCCCTCGGCCGTGGCGACCTGGCTCCCGACATGAATCACCTTGCCCTCAGCACGCACCAACGGCACCGCATCGGTCAAGGCACGCACCACATTAAGCTTCAGTTCAAGCGTGGTATAGCCTTTGCCTACCGCCAGCGTTGTATGCACGGCGCAGCCCACCGCAGAGTCCAGTAGCGTTGCGAACCAGCCACCGTGCACGGTGCCCATAGGGTTGTAATGCCTGCGCCCGGGCCGACCCTGGAAGACAGCCACGCCGGGCTCCATGTACATCGGCAAAAAGTCGAGAGTGTCTCCGATAGGTGGAGGGGGCAACTCCCCGGCAAAGATCGCCTCGAAGACTTCCATCCCCGTGAGGCCCAAAGCCTGCCCTCTGGGCATCGCATCAGGTGCCTGAAGACGATCACGGACGGCCTGCTCCTCCTCAATCCATTGCGCAACAACCTGATCGACATCCATCAGTGGCTCCTTGTTGGTATACTTGTATATGCAATAGTTGTAGGTACAATATACCGCATGAATAAACCGATCAAGCCACAAGGATGCACCAACCTTAAGCTTCGCCAGCTCACACGCATGGTGACGCGCCACTACGACCACTATGTCGCAGAGACCGGGTTGAAAAACACGCAGTACGCGCTGCTATCGCATGTCGTCAAGCTAGGGCCAATTCGTCCCGGTGATCTGGCAAAGCGCATGCAGATGGATGCTTCGACATTGACCAGGAACCTTCAGCCTTTGGCGGCCCAAGGCTTGCTGAAGGTCGGTGCAGGCGATGATTCGCGCAGCCGTCTTGTCGACGCAACCGAGGCTGGACACGCGAAGCGAGCTGAAGCACAGCGCGCCTGGAAGCTCGCGCAAACAGCACTCAACGAACTGTTGGGCATCGAGCGCGTCGCCGCATTGCACGATCTTCTGGATGCCTGCATCGAATGCCTTGGCGACGACGCGGATGACACCGCAGGGGACTGATTTTTTCGGCCGCGTACTTGAACCTGAAAGCCCTTGAAAATAAAGAAGCCAACGGATTCAAATCCATGACGACAACTTTTGCCCACTCTTCAAGCCAGGTGGCCGATGTCAAAACTACATCCTTTGCCTATCGACAGGTTGGCCTCCAAGGCGACGCTACCCACGTTGTTTTTATACAGCCGGCAGCGGAGGTGACGCATGGAGGCTAAAGGCACATTGGCGGTTATCAGCGAGCAATCTCGACCCTTGAGCCAGCCACTGACCGGGAGAGTTGTGGCGTTGCTTGCAGGATTAGCGGCTATCAGCATGCTGTCCACGAACATCATCCTGCCGGCGTTCCCCGTCATCGGTGAAGACTTGGGGGTAGACGCTCGCGAGCTTGGCCTGACGCTGTCCAGCTTTTTCATCGCCTTCGCCCTGGGTCAGTTGGTGGTCGGGCCACTGGCTGACCGCTACGGGCGCAAGAAGCTGGTGCTGGGTGGACTCGCGATCTTCGTGGTGGGCACCGTCATTGGAGGCCTCGCCACCACGCTCGATACGCTAATTGCAGGGCGCGTGATCCAGGCATTGGGCGTGTGCTCCGCCTCTGTGTTGTCGCGCGCAATTGCGCGGGATCTGTTTGAGGGAGAGGCGCTCGCTCGTGCCTTGTCGCTGACCATGATTGCCACCGCCGCAGCGCCAGGTTTTTCCCCCCTGGCTGGGAGCGTGCTGTCGGTCACGCTTGGATGGCGGGCAATTTTTATCCTGGTAGGGCTAGCGGCCATAGCGCTCGCCTTTTGCTACGTTCGCGGCCTTGGTGAAACCCACCCAGCCGACCGACGCTCGCCGCATTCAGCCAAGAGCGTAATGCAAGCCTATTGGCGGTTGACGCTGGACAAGCGCTTCATCCTGCCAGCCCTTTCGATGAGCCTGCTGATGAGCGGACTGTTCGCGTCGTTCGCCGCCGCCCCCGCTATTTTGATGAAAGGGATCGGCCTGACGTCGTTGCAGACAGGCCTGTACTTCGCCTGCACGGTATTCGTTGTGTTTGCTGCTGGCATGGCGGCACCGCGCCTGGCGCACCGTTACGGCCCGAGACTCATTACCACACTCGGTATTGCCTGTGCCGTGACAGGCGCAGGGCTACTCCTCGCAGGCCCGTCCGATCCGAGCCTTGGGTGGTATGCCCTTTCAATGGTCACGTTTCTTTGGGGCATGGGCCTGGCCAATCCACTGGGCACAGCCATCACCATGGGTCCTTTCGGCAAGGAAGCCGGGATGGCTTCCGCCCTGCTGGGCTTTTGTTCCATGGGGGCGGCTGCACTGACTACCTGGCTGGTATCGGTATTAACATTTGCGCCGGTCACGGCACTGGGCGGTGTGCAGACGACCGCCTGCCTGATCGCGCTTGCGCTGTTCCTTCTACGGGGCAGTCTCGCGAAATAACCGCGAAGTTGCTGAGGCCTTAGCGAAGGCGACCATTAAGCGTTAAGCTCCACTCGCTTCGAGTAAGGCGCCGGCGCTGCAGCATTCACGATAGCGAGCATGGGCAGCTCTAAAGTTGGCGCTGCTTAGTCGTAGGCGAACTGGTCAATCAACCCCAGACGTGGCACGTGGGTGTTTGGCCGTATTAGTGCGCCGGGAGCGATGACTGCATTTGCCCCAATTTTGCAGCCGTCTCCGACTAAGGCACCGAATTTATTCACTCCTGTCTCGATCACATTGCCTTCATGGCGGATTTTGATATCCGCACCCTCCAATTCGTTACGGTAATTGGCAATGATTGCACCTGCTTCAATATTTACACCCTCGCCAATCAACGAGTCGCCGACAAAGTTGAAATGTGCCAACTTGCTTCCACCAAGCATGAAGCTGCTTTTCATTTCGCAGCTTGGGCCAACAATGCAATTGCTGCCGAGGTAAACGCCTCCACGTAGGTAAGCGCCCGCCGCTACAAATGATCCTTCGCCGATGATGATCGCGCCTTTCAGCACCGCCCCTTGCTCGACAACGGCACTCTCGTGGATGGCACAGTTTCCATGGCGTCGATAACCCGCGCCAAGGCCTGCCAGCAAGGCCAAAACCTGGTTTTCGCAGTCTTGAGACACCATCCAGGCGGCGGGGGTACCAAGCCCAGCAAGGGCCAACGAGCAATAAACGTACTGATCTCAAGTAGCTTCATAGAAATTCTTCCGGTACAGGTAAGGTTCTGGTATCCAGGCTGCTGACAACTGGCTTTGTAACCACCAAAATCATCGCATTTGGCATAAAAATCATGCCCTGAGTTGGTCAGTGATAAACGGCGCGTACTCCGCTCCACCAGTCGAACTCCGAGCCGTGTTTCGAGCGCGGCGAGGTGACGACTGGCAGCGGCATTGGAAATTTCCAGCTTTTCAGCCGCGCGACTCAGCGTTCCCAGTTCAGCCGTGTATACGAAAAGCTCGAGCTCAGTAAATCGATCCATCCTTAGGCATCCATACAAAAAAGGGGAAGATTATTTCTGTGGTGAAAGAAAGACTTTCATTTTTAGTATTTTATTCCACCGTCTGTGGCTTTAGCGTATCGCTATAGTTTCGGCAACAGGCATCTGCCAGCCAACAGCTGATGTTCCCTAGGGAGTAGGTCACCTCAGGTCTCTCCTGACTCAAATAAAAAAGGAGGCATCTCCATGCGAAACCTAGATGAGCAGACGATCACACAAGCTGTCCTCACTCGAAATGCCGGGACCGAGAATCAGCGCCTGCATGAGATCGTAACTTCACTCGTTCAGCACCTCCACGCATTTGCGCGGGAGACTAATTTGACCGAGGAGGAATGGGAAAAGGGTATCGAGTTTCTGACCGCAATCGGTCATATCACGACCGAAAAACGACAGGAATTCATCCTCCTGTCGGATACGCTGGGCCTGTCGACGTTGGTTATCGCCCAGAATCACAAGAAGCCGGAAGGCTGCACTGAAGCCACGGTTTTCGGCCCCTTCCATGTCGCCAACGCCCCTCGTTACGACTTGGGCGAAGACATAAGTGGTGGGCTTCCAGGCTCGCCCTGGTTTGTGAAGGGCACCGTCACGGCCAAAGATGGCACCCCCATCCCACATGCGACCATCGAAGTCTGGCAAGCCGACGCCGCCGGCTTCTACGACGTTCAGAAGCCAGATATGGGGGACTACCACGGACGGGCGATTATCCAGGCCGACGCCAATGGGCATTACCACTTCCGCACGATCGTCCCTGAGTGCTACCCCATTCCACATGATGGCCCGGTTGGCAAGATGCTGGAGGCGTTAAATCGGCATCCATGGCGCCCTGCCCACCTGCACTTCATGATCACTGCCCCTGGATATCAGCGTCTAGTCACCCACGTGTTCCGAGAGGGTGGCGACTATCTGGATTCGGATGCGGTATTCGGTGTCCGTTCGTCCCTGATTGCAGACTGGGTTCGCCATGAGAGTGGAATCGATCCGTACGGGAACTCGATCGACTCGCTTTATTACACCCTGGATTTTGACTTCATCCTGCACAACGCTTAGCGCACATACATTTCTTGTCTACCAGGCTTGCAGTGTGCAGGCCATAGCAAGATCGATTATGCCTGCGATGTGGTGTTGTATTCGGAGTTTGATTCCATGGAAGCGCTGCAGGGTTAACTGAGAGCGATCCACCGGTTTTCCCCGTTCCTTTAAAGCAAACTTTTGACGCCTGAAGCAGGCTCGGGGCAGCTACCGCAAGAAGCTTTCCAACTTTTGCCAAGACGGAAATTGAGGGTGTTGAGCAAGCCTGTGCGGCTTCAGAAAAAGGCTAAATTTCAAAACAGCGGAGCCCCCTGTGGGAGTGAGCTTGCTCGCGATGACATCAGCACAGCAAACATACTTGGTGGCTGACCCACCGCTATCGCGAGCAAGCTCGCTCCCACAGGGATTGCGGCGCTCCGGACTGCCCAGCCGTCGCAAAGACCACTGAACCTATCAGTTCTGCTAGTACCCAACTGCGGCCGACCGACCGATACTCAATCGCCCTCCCTTTGAGAATCTGGAGCGACCGCCATGGAATCCACACAACCCATTCTGCGTTGCCGCTACAGCTACGACCCTCTGGATCGCCTGATCAGCCAGCTTCAACCGGAAGCCCCCGCTCACCAGCGTTTTTACTGCAAAAGCCGCCTGGCCACTGAAATACAGGGGGCGATTGGATTCAGTGTCTTTCAGAATAGCGACCTCCTGCTGGCGCAACACAAGAACCAGGGCGGTTCCGTTAAAAGCACGTTGCTGGCGACTGACCTGCAACGCTCAGTGCTGCATGCCGTCACAGCCGATCAACAGCAACACCCCATCGCCTACTCGCCTTACGGCCATCACCAGGCCGAAAGCGGATTGACCAGCCTGCTGGGCTTTAACGGCGAACGGCCGGACGCGGTGACTGGGCATTATTTATTGGGGAATGGGTATAGGGCGTTTAATCCGGTGTTGATGCGATTTAACAGCCCGGACAGTTTGAGTCCATTTGGGAAGGGAGGGACAAATTCGTATGCGTATTGCTTGGGCGACCCAATTAACAAATACGATTCCAGCGGACGATTCCCAGGTAAACGTTTGGCCGGAGCTTTAATGTCGACGAGTCCCGCAAAGCGTATACTCAAGGTATCTCCAGCCTACAAAAACGGCCCTGACACCATATTTGAAACAGTAAAAAAAACCACAACCCACACCACAAAAAAACAATGGGTAACAATGGAACGCGACGGAGAACAATGGAGAACAGTAACAACACCTAAATACACAAAGCTAAACAACAACGGAGAGGAATGGTATACGAAAACAACATCACACAACGATCAGGACAAAGAACTATATTATAAATATGCAAGCAGTGATGGAGACTTCATAAATATCCAAACCGCAATTTCCGGGAGGAACAATTACAGCTTTATGAGAGCAACACCAAACCTACAGGAACTAGCCTACCAAAAAACACCGGGACAACAATTGCAGAGTCTTTACAATAATTTTTCAATGCCAAAAATTGATATTGAATTTGAAAAAAACCTCCAAATAACAACACAACTGAACTTCCACTCTGAAGTTATCCGAACACAAACGGATGCCCGCCGCGCGTACTGGTTTAACGAACGGCGAAGTCAACTATAACCATCGCCAAATGAACTCTATCAAAGGTCCATTGTAAGCGTCCGCCCAACACCCCACCGCGTCGTCCGCGAAAGGCAAAGATCTGGCCGCAGAAGGGATCGGCTTCTAGCTGAGTTTGTACCAATGCTGCCAATCCGTCGAAGCCACGGCGCATGTCGGTGACGCCGGCGGCGATCCAGATACGGGTTCCAGCGGGAGGTGAAATCATCGCAGCAACTGCTGCAAGGTGAGGTGCAAGGTCTGCGGGTCAGGTGTGCCGGTGATGCGCAGCTTGGCTTTTCCGACTTCTATAAGGATCTCGGAATGGGATTCTTGCGGCAGCGGCGCTGCGGACGGCAAGTCGATGGGTGCTTTGATCACCTCGACTGGCAAGAATGTTGCGCTCTAGCTGACCGGGCCGAATGCGCCGTCCTGGTATTGCTGCCGCCAGCGAAAAACCATGTTGGCATTGACGTCGTGCTCGCGAGCGATCATCGACACTGAAGTGCCGGATTGATATGAAGCTTCGACGACCTTGCGTTTGAATACGGTTGGGAAGTTCGAGCGGCGACCGGGGCGACGAGCGGGAGCTATATCCAAGATAGTGTCCACTAAAAAATGGTGTCCACTATCTTGGCTAATTTGGAGAACGGTCAGGAAAGGGTGCTGATTGGACGGTTACTGAGTATCAGCTTGTGCTGGCGGTCAATGCTCAATGATATGAACGCGGTTGGTTTTACTGGGATGCACATTCGACGGTGCCAAACACAAGGTATTACGCCCCTGCCCCTTGGCTTGATAAAGCGCTGCATCCGCACGCTCAAGCAGGCTTGCCATGCTGTCATCTTCATTTGGCACCACGCAGCACACCCCCACACTGATGCGCAATGAGATGGTTGCCTCACCGAACCGCGCCGGTGACTCAGCCACCGAAGCGCGCAACTCGCCCAGAACCGCCACAGCGTTTTCGGGGCACCCGCATGCCCAAACCAATCAGGCTGATACTCGAGCCGATGATCAACAGCATGCGCGCACGCCCTTGAGCGGGGACGTAGCGGCGCGTCCAGTAGATGATCAGGCCGCACTGCACCATCAACACCAGCGTGGCGGCGAGCATTCGCGGCTCCAGGGTGTCGATCAGACTCGCCATCAATACCAACATCAATGCCGCCGGCGCGAAGATCCGCCACCAGGCGACGGGCAACTCGACGATCCGAAATACACTGGCCCCGTAGAAAGCCAGGGCTACCGCCAGCAATGTGTTCGCCGCCCCGTAGGTCAACCACAACGGGGCATGGCCGTAAAAGGTGTATCCAACGTAAGCCAGGGCATGTGCTAGCAAACCAAAGCCAATGGTCAGCAAGCCGTCACGCTGGTTGAACTGGCCGACCAATATCAGACAAAACGCCATGATCGTAGCTACTAAGGCGACACAGGCAAAAAGCGTGGGGGTATGGGCAATCATGAAGTCTCACCAGGCGATATCAGGAGCAGCTCTGATCGAGTCTAGTTGAGTAGCCGGTCAGTTTGTCGAGCACATCGATCATCAGCGTCAGAGCGCCTGTTCTACCAGCATTCAGATGCTCAAGAGTTCGGTGACGGGCAGTCGATTGGTGGTCTTCATTTCACGCAGGGAAAGGTTTGAGCGAATACTTGAAACGCCAGGGAGCTTCCTCAGGACTTTTTCGACAAAGCGGCTGTAGCTATCCAAGTCCCGTGCAACCACCTCAAGTAGAAAGTCCGCCTCGCCCGTGGTGTTGTGACAACTCAATACCTGTGGGGCCGACTGGATAATCTTTTCAAACAATGCGGTGGCTTCTTCGCTGTGATCAGTGCACGAGATCTGCACAAAAGCGGTAAGGCCTAGCCCTAGTTTCTTGCGGCTGAGTATGGCTTGGTATCCCTCGATAACGCCGCACTCTTCAAGCCGCCTCTGCTTGCGCCAACAGGACGCTTCGCTGAGGGAGAGTTGCTCGGCCAGCTTGACATTCGACAGCTTACCGTCTCGCTGCAGACGTTCTGATATTGCAAGGTCCGCCTTATCAAGTTGCTCAAGCATGAAATAACTCCTCATATTCAGATCGATAAATGAAGGTTAATTTCAGATCTTGCACTCCGTCAATTGCAACTTGAAGGGTAATTTCAAGGCGTTTATTCATAATGGAGATGCCTGGTTCGTGATGCTTCGAAGCGCGTCGAGGGTGAAAAACAACACCAGGCCGAATGACTCAGCACGGGTAGCCGGTTGAGTCCGCATCTGTCGCATCGCCCAACCCAACATAGGGAATTTGAATGAAAGCAGTCGTCTACGAAGCGTTTTCCAAGCCGCCGCGCCTGATGAACGTGGCAGATCCGTCTCCGGAACGGCATGGTGTGGTTATCCAGGTTCTTGGCACAGGTGTATGCCGCAGCGACTGGCATGGCTGGAAAGGTCATGACCCCGACATTGAACTGCCGCATGTGCCGGGTCATGAGCTCGCGGGCATCGTGGCCGAGGTGGGAAAAGACGTCACGCGATGGAAGGTCGGCGACCGTGTGACCGTGCCGTTCGTGGGCGGGTGTGGTGCTTGCGCAGAGTGCAACAGCGGCAATCAGCAGGTGTGCCACAAGCAGTTCCAACCTGGCTTCACTCATTGGGGTTCTTTTGCCGAGTACGTCGGCATCCATCAGGCCGATCTGAACCTGGTCTCATTGCCTGAGAGCATGGAATTCGCTACCGCCGCAAGCCTGGGTTGTCGCTTCGCCACCTCGTTCCGTGCAGTCGTTGACCAAGGCAAAGTCAGCGCCGGCCAGTGGGTAGCGGTTCATGGTTGCGGAGGAGTCGGCCTGTCTGCGGTGATGATCGCCCACGCCATCGGCGCGAACGTGATCGCCATCGATATTTGCGAGGAAAAACTCGAACTGGCACGCGCGCTAGGCGCTGTCGCCACCCTCAATGCCCAGTGCGTCGCGGACGTCACCGAAGCCGTGCTGGAAATCACCCAGGGTGGTGCCCACGTCTCGCTGGACGCCTTGGGTCACCCCACCACCTGCTTCAACTCCATCAACAACCTGCGCCGTCGCGGCAAACACGTCCAGGTGGGGCTGATGCTCGCTGATCACGCCACGCCGGCGGTCCCCATGAGCAAGGTGATTGCGCACGAACTGGAGATCTACGGCAGCCACGGCATGCAAGCGCATCGTTATGACGCCATGCTCGAGATGATCACCTCAGGCAAGCTGGCGCCTGAAAAACTCGTGGGTAAAACCATCAGCCTGGAGCAGTCTATCGACGCGTTGACCAATATGGATCGGTTCGAGACGGCTGGTGTAACCGTCATAACCGAGTTTTAACCCGCGACGCCAGCCGAAGCCGCGCTGCAGAGCGCGGCTTTCCCCTACTCTGTCTCCACCTCATTGAGCGACAACGAAGCAAACATTTGCGCGCGGCACACCTCCAGGATCTCATCCGCCAGGGCGGAGTCATCCGGGCAGGCACGCGACAAAACAATCGCACCGACCGCACGGGACAGCAGGTCGATCATCTTCTTTCTCCCCTCATCCGCAGCGGCATCCGGCCTCGTCGGGTATTTCTCCCCCAGTGTCTGCAGGGTGTGCTCGATCCCTTCGGCAAACGTCGCTTTCAAATCATCCGTTTGACGCGCCGCGTCGCCACACAACGCCGCCATGGTGCAACCCGTGCCGCGTCCATCGCGATGTTCGCGGGTCACATAGACGTCGATGAAGCCCGCAACATCGAGCGTTTCAGCAGCCGCCAGGGATTTGGAAAGGCTGCAGGCCGAGGCTTCGGCCATCAGGTCGGCTTTCGAAGCGAAATGCTTGTAGAACCCGCCGTGGGTGAAGCCGGCGGCCGCCATGAGATCTGCCACACCGACGCCGTCGAAGCCGCGTTGACGAAACAGCTCGGAGGCCGTTTCAACGATGTGCTCCCGATTGGCCTGCGCCTGGGCCTTGGTCACTCTCACGTGCAATACCTCATGTGCATTGGGAAGTCATGCCCGCAATGATACATAGATGTTGGTCATAATCAAAACCATTGACAGTTTAGATTTCGATCATCATCCTAATTGCACACACCACCGACCTCCATCAACGGGCACGGAAGACATACCAGATGAGCGACCAGAATCTGTTCACCCCCTACACCCTCGGCACCCTTACGCTGTCGAACCGTATCGTCCTCGCGCCACTGACCCGCAACCGCGCAGGCGCAGGCTTGGTGCCAAGCCAGTTCGCGGCCACCTATTACAGCCAGCGCGCGAGCGCAGGCCTGCTGATCAGCGAAGCGACGCAGATCTCCCAGCAAGGCCAGGGCTATCAGGACACCCCCGGGATCTACACGCAGGCGCAAATAGAGGGCTGGCGTGAAGTGACCACTGCCGTCCACGCCAAGGGCGGAAAAATCTTCCTGCAACTTTGGCATGTCGGCCGCGTGTCGCACGTTGACCTACAGGAAAACGGCGCCGCCCCCGTGGCCCCTTCGGCAGTGCGCGCCGCGACAAAAGTATTCGTCAACAACCGCTTTGAAGACGTCAGCGAGCCGCGCGCACTGGACATCAACGAACTACCGGGGATCGTCGCCGACTTTCGCCAGGCCGCGGCAAACGCTGTAGCCGCCGGGTTCGATGGCGTAGAGATTCACGGCGCCAACGGCTATCTGCTGGATCAGTTCCTCAAGGACAGCGCCAACGTGCGCACCGATACCTACGGCGGTTCGATCGAAAATCGTGCGCGCCTGTTGCTCGAGGTGACGGCCGCCGTCGTCGATGAAATCGGCAGGGATCGTACTGGCGTGCGCTTGTCGCCGGTGTCGCCAGCCAATGGCGTTTCCAGCAGCGATCCGCAGGCGCAATTCGATTACGTCGTCGATCAACTCGCCGCCCTCGGCGTGGTGTACCTGCATGTGGTCGAAGGCGCGACCGGTGGCCCGCGTGATGTGGCGCCCTTCGATTTCGGCGCCCTGCGCCGGCGTTTCAAAGACACCTACATCGCCAACAATGGTTATGACCTGGACCTGGCGACTTCGCAAGTCGCCGCAGACCAGGCCGATCTGATCGCGTTCGGGCGCCCGTTCATTGGCAATCCGGACCTGGTGGAACGCCTGCGCAGTGGCGCGCCATTGTCCGCCTTCAATCCCGCAACCCTCTATGGCGGCGGCTCGGCGGGCTACATCGACTACCCGACATTGGCTGAATCTAGCGCCAGCGCAAGCTGAGCATCAGTGATCGCGCTTGCTGTCATCACCCATCCTGCAAGAGATATGACCCCATGAGCACTCGTCCTACTGTTCTTATCACCGGCGCCTCCACCGGCATTGGCGCCGTCTACGCCGAACGTTTCGCCGAACGCGGCCACGACCTGGTATTGGTCGCCCGCGACCAGGCTCGCATGGATGCACTGGCAGCCCGGTTGCGCAGCACACACCAGGTCGCCATCGATGTCATTCCAGCGGACTTGACCCAACTCGGCGACCTGACAACCGTGGAGTCCCGACTGCGCGACGACGCCCGTATCGGCATCCTCGTCAATAATGCCGGCGCGGCGCTGTCCGGCCAGTTCATCGAGCAAAGCACCGAGAGCATTGCGCAACTGGTCGCCCTCAACACCACGGCCCTGGTGCGACTCGCCAGCGCCATCGCCCCGCGCCTGGCCAAGACCGGCGATGGTGCAATCATCAACATCGGTTCGGTGGTGGGCCTTGCGCCAGAGTTCGGCATGACGGTCTACGGTGCGACCAAGGCGTTTGCGCTGTTCCTCTCCCAGGGCCTGAGCCTGGAACTTTCGCCTCGGGGCGTCTATGTGCAGGCCGTGTTGCCGGCCGCTACCCGCACGGAGATCTGGGATCGTTCCGGCGTCGACATCAACACCTTGAATGAAATCATGGAAGTCGGCGACCTGGTGGATGCCGCACTGGTCGGTTTTGATCGGCGTGAGCCGGTGACTATCCCGCCGCTGCAGGAAGCTGAGCGCTGGGATGGCCTGCAGACCGCACGCCAGGGCCTGCTGCAGCAGATCCGCCAGTCTGCGGTTGCCCAGCGCTACCAAAACCCGGCGTGATTGTTTTGTAGCGAACGGCAACGCCGCAAACCCTGCGCCCACCCTTATTGCAATCGACAAGAGCCACACAACGATGAAGGCATTTTTAATTGATCGCTATGGCAAGCACACCGGGCGCATTGGCGAAGCGCCCGCCCCCACGGTGGGCGCCGAGGATGTGTTGATCGAGGTGCACGCCAGCAGCGTCAACGTGCTGGACTCGAAGATCCGCAAAGGCGAATTCAAACTGATCCTGCCCTATGCATTACCGCTGATATTGGGCAATGACCTGGCGGGCGTGGTGGTGGAGGTTGGCTCGCAAGTGACGCGTTTCAAACCGGGAGACCAAGTCTATGCTCGCCCGCCCGAAGCGCGGATCGGGACGTTCGCTCAATTGATCGCGGTTAACCAAAACGCGATCGCCCTGAAACCTGCCAATACCAACATGGCACAGGCTGCGTCCATCCCCTTGGTCGCGCTGACGGCCTGGCAGGTGCTGGTGGAAACCGCGCAATTGAAAAAGGGCCAGAAAGTGCTGATCCACGCTGGCTCCGGCGGTGTCGGCAGCCTCGCCATCCAACTGGCCAAACACCTCGGCGCCTTTGTCGCGACCACCACCAGCACCAGCAATGTCGAATGGGTGAAGGCGCTGGGGGCCGATGTGGTGATCGACTACAGCCAGCAGAACTTCGAAAGTGTCTTGCACGACTATGACCTGGTGTTGAACAGCCTCGGCGCCGACGTACTGGAGAAATCACTCAAGGTCCTCAAGCCCGGTGGCCAACTCATTTCCATCTCCGGGCCACCCACTGCGCAGTTCGCTCAGGAGCAAGGGTTGTCCTGGCCACTGCAACAAATCATGCGCCTGCTGAGCCTGGGTATTCGGCGCAAGGCACGCAAGCAGAACGTCAGTTACGGGTTCGTGTTCATGCGGGCCAATGGCGCCCAACTGCAACACATTACCGAGCTGGTTGAGGCCGGAATCATCAAGCCTGTGGTTGACCGCTGTTTCGACTTTGAATCCACGGCCGAGGCCTTGCAGTACGTCGAGCTGGGACGCGCCAAGGGTAAGGTGGTAGTTATCCTCAAATGAACAAGGTGCCTAGCGATGAATCGACCGCAGACACTGCGCAGCCTTTGCCGCTTCAACCGTCATCGCCCGTGGTGACGCCGCCAGAGTTGCGCAAGCAGCAGCCCGTTGAACCGCCTGTAATCGTTTGGCGCCGCTTGATGCTTGAGCAGTAGGATGCCCCTCAAGACTTGGGCTTTCCTGACACTAGCGTAGGTATCTTCACAACTGTGGTGCGACTTTCCATCTGTGGAGAGAGAGACCTGCTTGGGTCTTGAGCTCTGGGCCTCTGGGGTGTTGGATTAGACCGCGTACATATCCATTTTTGCGGTAACGGCCTCCTATGGTTCCGCTTTTACAGCGGCTCACTTTTGGAGGAGCCCAAAAGTAAGCAAAAGGCTCTTGC
>NZ_JBIUWJ010000015.1:0-139488 GCF_044743405.1 Pseudomonas sp. NPDC087626 | reverse complement strand
ACTGAAGCAACCTGCTGCCGAAAACTGCGTAACTCATTGTTTACCAAGGAGTTTTCCGTTTCGACTGCGCCGGAAGTGGGGCGAATTATAGACACATAGAATCTGCCGTCAACTGCTAATTTGGTTTTTCTATCAAAAGCCTGCACTCCACGGAAAATCGGCAGGTAACCCCACAACCGAGATAAAAAATGCGCAGTATATTGCTCAACTGATCTTAGTTACGCATGATGCAACACATACCTGACTTTTACCCTGGAAGACGCCCCGCAATGAATGAGCAATCCCGCAGCCTGACCTCGACCCTGTTCCCGGTTGGCCTGCTATTAATAGCCATGGCGTCGATTCAGTCCGGCGCCTCCCTGGCCAAGAGCATGTTCCCGGTGGTCGGCGCTCAAGGCACCACAACCCTGCGCCTGATTTTCGCCAGCGTGATCATGATCCTCCTGTTGCGCCCCTGGAAGGCCAAGCTTACCGCCCGCTCGCTGCAGACCGTAGCGGTCTACGGCGTGGCGTTGGGTGGCATGAACCTGCTCTTCTATATGTCGCTGCAAACCGTTCCACTGGGCATTGCCGTGGCACTGGAGTTCACCGGCCCCCTGGCCGTAGCAATCTACGCGTCACGCAAGGCCATCGATTTCCTCTGGATTGGCCTGGCCATCGTCGGCTTGCTACTGCTGGTCCCCACTGATGCGGCCAGCGCGAGCATTGACCTCATGGGGGCCGGTTATGCACTGGCAGCGGGCGTCTGCTGGGCGCTGTACATTCTCTTCGGGCAGAAAGCCGGCGCCGACAATGGCGTGCAGACAGCCGCCCTGGGCGTGATGATCGCCGCTATCTTCGTCACACCCTTCGGTGTTGCCCACGCCGGCACTGCCTTATTCACTCCATCGCTGATTCCCGTCGCACTGGGCGTCGCAGTATTGTCCACGGCCCTGCCCTACACCCTGGAAATGATCGCCCTGACCCGAATGCCAGCGCGCACCTTTGGCACCCTGATGAGCGTTGAGCCTGCCATTGCAGCCATGTCCGGCCTGCTGTTCCTCAATGAGTACCTGTCAGTGGCCCAGTGGATGGCCATCAGTTGCATCATCCTGGCTTCGGTGGGTGCTACTTTGACCATGGGCCGTGAAGCCAAACCTATGGTGGCGACTGATTGAGAAACATTCCTACAAAGGTCTGGCATTTCTCTTTCAATTAGGCCATGTTTAGTCGCTATCCGGCATTTGACATGGACAGTTCGGATAGAGAACTTACACCCCGTAAAGCAAAAGCGTAGGCTGTCAGGCTCGGTTGCCAGACCCGAGACCGCAATAGGGAAAGGAATGAAACGATTTTTGGTATTTATAGCAGTACTTGCCATCGCAGGATGCGCCGCAACCTCTAAAACCGAAGTCAAGCGCGGGAAGAAAGGCCTGCATATCAATTGCTCCGGCCTTTCCTCTTCGTGGGACCAATGCACGGCGACCGCCGTCAAGGCGTGTGGACCAAAGGGCTACAGAGTCATCGCCAAGTCCGGGGACAGCGTTGAAGACTCGGGGGACTATCCCTTCGGCCTCAACCCTGCCGGCTATACCAGCCGCAGCATGATTATCATCTGCAAGTAACAGCATCGGCGCTCGCGGTTCAGCGAGCGCCTATCTGGCGTGTGATTTCTTCGTAGTTCGATGACAACACGCTGCTCTGGATCTGTGGGCTCACCAGCATTCGCGCCACCACCAATGCCCCGACACATTGCGACAGAATCGCCCACGCCAGGCTGTCACTCTGCAGAATGGCTGCCCAGTTCTCGTGCAACCGGCAGATCCAGTGCTCGGCCTGCTGGCGCACCGCAGTGTCGGCACGGGCAATTTCGGCGCCCAATGCTGGCAGTGCGCACCCGGCGCCTGGCTGTTCGACATGGGCCATGCTCAAGTAGTGCTTGAGGCAACGCTCCAGCCTGACGCGACTTAATTCACCGTCGCCACTCAAGCGCTCAAGACTCTGGCGTAATTCACGCTCGACGATAGAGGCAAAGAGTTGGTCTTTCGACGAGAAGTGACTGTAGAACGCACCGCCACTGAGACCAATGGCTTTCATCAAGCCATCCACTCCCACGGTGGCAAACCCCTCCTGCTTGGCGGACACCGAGCTGCTTTCCAGCAGTTTCTGCCGGGTTTCCAGCTTGTGACTGGCTGAGTAACGCATCGCGGCTCCCAAAATTGCATCGTCTTGACGTCGCGCTGATCGTAGCATAACGTTCGTTTAGTTAACGACCGTTTACCAAAGAGCGATGACTATGACCACAGCTACCCATAACAACAAAGTCGTGCTGGTTGTCGGTGCCGGCGACGCCACTGGCGGAGCCATTGCCAAACGTTTTGCCGAAGAAGGATTTATCGCCTGCGTCACTCGGCGCAGCGCCGATAAGCTGCAGCCGCTGGTTGACGCGATCAATGCCAATGGCGGCCAAGCCCACGGCTTTGCCTGTGATGCGCGCAAGGAAGAGGAAGTCATTGCGCTGGTCGAGCAGATCGAGAGTCAGATCGGCCCCATTGAAGCGCTGGTCTTCAACATCGGCGCCAATGTCCCCTGCAGCATCCTCGAAGAAACCGCGCGCAAATATTTCAAGATCTGGGAGATGGCCTGTTTCTCGGGGTTTCTCAATGCCCGCGAAGTGGCCAAGCGCATGGTCACCCGCCAACGCGGCACGATTCTGTTTACCGGGGCCACTGCCGGCCTGCGCGGCGCCGCAGGTTTTGCTGCATTCGCCGGGGCCAAGCATGGCATTCGTGCCCTGGCACAAAGCATGGCCCGGGAACTGGGGCCGCTGAACATCCACGTCGCGCACGTGGTGGTCGATGGCGCCATCGATACCGACTTTATTCGCGACAGCTTCCCGGAAAAATACGCACTCAAGGCCGAAGACGGGATTCTCGACCCTGAGCACATTGCCGAGAACTACTGGTTCCTGCACAACCAGCCGCGCGATGCGTGGACCTTCGAGCTGGACCTGCGGCCCTGGAGCGAACGCTGGTAAGCACTGCCTCCCAACAATAATCAGAGTGCATCGAACATGAGCAAGTGCGTGGAGTTTTTCTTTGACCTGGGCAGCCCGGCCACTTACCTGGCCTACACCCAACTGCCAAGCATCTGTGAACAGACCGGCAGCCAACTGATTTACCAACCGATGTTGCTCGGCGGGGTATTCAAGGCGACTGGCAATGCGTCACCCGCAACCATTGCAGCCAAGGGGCGCTACATGTTCCTGGACCTGGATCGCTACGCCAGACGCTACGGCGTCGAGTTTTCGCTCAATCCGCATTTCCCGATCAACACCCTGTTGCTGATGCGCGCTGTCACCGGCATGCAGGTGCGCCATCCCGAACGTTTCCTCGACTTTATCGACTGCCTGTTTCGGGCGCTCTGGGTCGATGGGCGCAACCTCAACGACCCGGCGACCGTTGCCACAGTCCTCACCGAGCACGGCTTCGACCCGCAGGAGGTACTGGCGTTGACCGTCGACGATGAGGTCAAGGCCGCGCTCAAGGACAAGACCGAGCAAGCGATTGCGCGAGGAGTATTTGGCGCGCCGAGCCTGTTTGTCGGTGACCAGTTGTTCTTCGGTCAGGACCGCCTGGACTTTGTCCGCGAAGCATTGAGCTGACGCAGCGCGCCGCAGCCGCAAGGGCTGAGGCGCACTCTGTAGTCAAATGGCAGCAGTGCGCGTGAGCAACCACTCAAGCGCTGGCCCTTCGAGCAACGGGCTCAGGCGCCGGCGCACTTCGGCGTGATAGCCGTTGAACCACTCGCGCTCATCCTCGGTCAGCAAGGAGGTTTCCAGGCAGCGGGTGTCGATCGGACACAGGGTCAGGGTTTCGAACCTGAGGAATTGACCAAATTCGCTGCTGCCCGCCTCGCGGTTCAACACCAGGTTCTCGATACGTACCCCCCAGCGTCCCGGACGATAGGTGCCAGGCTCGATGGAGGTAATCATCCCCGGCTGCATCGCGGTCTGTGGCGCGGCCGCCGCCTGATAGGCAATCACCTGCGGGCCTTCGTGCACATTGAGGAAGTACCCGACGCCATGCCCGGTGCCATGACCGTAATCCACGCTTTCGGCCCAGATCGGCGCCCGCGCAATAGCGTCGAGCAGCGGCGAGAGAATGCCCCGCGGAAACTGCGCACGGGACAAGGCGATCACGCCCTTGAGGACTCGGGTGCAGTCGCGTTTCTGCTCGGCAGTCGGCGTGCCGACCGGGACCATCCGAGTAATGTCGGTGGTGCCGCCCAGATACTGGCCGCCGGAATCGATCAGCAGCAGGCCGTCGCCTTCAATCACCGCATGCTCTTCTTCGGTCGCGTGATAATGCGGCATGGCACCGTTGGCGTTGTAGGCGGCAATGGTGTTGAAGCTCAGCGAGACATAACCCGGGCGTCGGGTCCGAGCCGCGGTCAGGTGTTCGTCAATGGTCAGCTCGGTAATACGCTCGCGCCCCAGCGCGCTGTCGAGCCAGGTGAAGAACTCGCAGAGAGCTGCGCCGTCCTGCTCCATGGCCTGACGAATGTGCTCGGCATCGGCCAGGCTTTTCTGCGACTTGGCCAGGGTGGTCGGGTTCAAACCCTCCACCAGCTTCACGCCGCTGTGCAGGTTGCCCAGCAGGCCGGCTGTGACCCGCGCCGGGTCGATCTGCAGGCTGCTGCCACCCGGAATGGCCGCCAAGGCCGCAGCCACTTCGCTGTAATCGCGCAGCGTCACGCCGTCCTGCTCGAGGATCGCCCGCAGTGGCGCATCGACCTTGCTCAAGGCCACAAACAAGGTTGCCTGCTGCTGGCTGATCAGCGCAAAGGACACGAATACCGGGTTGAACGACACATCGGCGCCACGCAGGTTGAACAGCCACGCAATGTCGTCGAGGGTGGCGATGAAGTGCCAATCGGCACCGCGGGCGAGCAGGGTTTCGCGCAATGTTGCGAGCTTGTCGCCACGGCTGACGGTCGCCTGGGGTGGCAAGTGCTGATAAATCGGTTGGTCCGGCAAGCTCGGGCGATCACTCCAGACTTCGCTCAACAGGTCGAGATCGGTGCGCAGGCGTGCCCCGCGCTCTTCCAGCTTGCTACCCAGGGTACGCGCCGAGGCAACGGCCATAACCGCGCCATCCACCGCTACCACGCAGCCTTCCGGCGTTTGCTCGGCCAGCCACTCCAGAGGCCCCGGCTGGCCCGGTTGCAGTTTCACCAACTCGATACCGCTGCCCTTGAGTTCCTTGCCCGCCTGTTCCCAGTAACGGCTGTCGGCCCAGATGCCGGCAAAGTCCTGGGTGACGATCAGTGTCCCGACCGATCCATGAAAGCCCGACAGCCACTGCCGCCCTTGCCAGTAACCCGGCAGGTACTCCGACAGATGGGGATCGGCCGACGGCACCAGCAACGCGTGAATACCCTCCCGGCTCATCAGCTCGCGGGTGCGCGCCAGGCGCTGGGGGACCGTTCCCTGGGTCAAAGGCTGCGTACTCATCATGTCTCCTGCTAACCACTTCAATATTGTTATAGGGCGCTGACTTATGGTCGGCGCATCAGGGTTGGGCGGTCGCCCAGAACGCCGGTGCACTGGCGGTTGCCGCCTTGATCAACTGGGCGGCCTGATCGATATCCTGCTCACGGGTGAAGCGCCCAAGGCTCAAGCGAATCGTGCGCCCCGCCGCCCGGGCATCGTGGCCCAGGGCCAGGAGCACATGGGAGGGAGCATTGCTAGCGGAATTGCAGGCCGAGGTCGCGGAGAACGCTATCGAAGCGCTCAACGCCTGGGCATTGAACTCGCCTTCGTGGAAGGTCAGGCTCAGGGTGTGGGGAATACGCTGGCTCGGACTGCCATTGAGCCGCAGGCCCGCGATGCCTCCGAGTTGCTCCAGCAAGCGCTCGCGCAACCGCGAGATGATCCCGGCCTCCTCGGCAAAATGTTCGGCCGCCAATGCAAAGGCAGCGCCCATGCCCGCGATCTGATGAGTCGCCAGGGTGCCGGAGCGTAAGCCGCCTTCGTGTCCGCCACCATGGATCTGCGCCTGCAGGCGCTGCTCGGCCCGCGGGCCGACGTAGAGCGCGCCGATGCCCTTGGGGCCGTAGATCTTGTGGGCGGAAAACGACATCAGGTCGACCGGCCACCGCGCAAGGTCAATCGTCACCTTGCCCGCGCCCTGGGCGGCATCGACGTGGAACAAGGCCCCGTGTTCGCGCACGCGCTGGCCGATGGCCGGGATGTCGTTGACGGTGCCCAACTCGTTGTTGACCAGCATCAGCGACACCAGGAAGGTGTCTTCGCGCAGCGCCGCGCTGACCGCTTGCGCGGTGATCAGGCCATCGGCGTCGGGCAGCAGATAAGTCACATCGACCCCGGCATCCTGCAATTGTCTGGCCGTATCGAGGATCGCCTTGTGTTCAATCTGGCTGGTGATGATGTGCCCGCCCGGCTGTTGGCGGGCCTGGGTCACCCCCTTGAGGGCCAGGTTGTTGGATTCAGTGGCACCGGAGGTCCAGACGATCTGGGATGCCTGCGCACCCACCAGGTCGGCGACTTGCTGACGCGCCAGTTCGACCGAACAGCGGGCCTGCTGGCCAAAGGCATGGGAGCTGGAGGCGGGGTTACCGAAGTTGCCGTTGAACCCCAGACAATCGACCATCACCTGGATGACCCGCTCATCCACCGGCGTGGTGGCGGCGTAATCAAAATATAAAGGACGTGTATTCATAAAAAAGGCTCGCAGAGCAGGTTCCGGGATCAGGTGCGGCGGATGCACTCACTGCGCGGTGCCCGCTTGCGGCGCCGGCTTGCGGCGCTCGCTTGCGATGGCGCATGACGGCAGGAGTTCCAGCAATACCTGATCGGATGCAGTTAAAGAAGGACAACTTCATTAAAAGTGCGTAGGAACGCTCCTGAAGTTGAGCTTAACAGGCATCTGCCACCGGGTTGAAGCACCAGTCAGCCAAAGCTCTGCTGCAACATGGGGTACAGCGAGGCCACCAGCAACAATGCCATGCCCCAGTTGAACAGGCGCAGCCAGCGCCGGTCCCGCAGGACATTGCGCAACAGCGAGCCACAGACCACCCAGACACCGACGCTGGGCAGGTTGATCAGGGCAAACACGGCCGCGATCACAATCACATTGGTGAAGTAGCCCTGCAGCGGTGTATAGGTACTGATGGCACCAATTGCCATGATCCAGGCCTTGGGATTGACCCACTGGAAGGCCGCCGCGCCCAGGTAGCTGATGGGCTGGCCGCGCCCCTCTTCGCTGTCCGAGACCGGCCCTGCGTGGGCAATCTTCCACGCCAGGTACAGCAAGTAGGCCGCGCCGACAAAACGCAGCACGTTATAAAGCAACGGATAGGTTTGAAATACCGCTCCCAGGCCAAACCCCACGGCCAGCACCAGGACAAAAAAGCCGCAGGTAATCCCCAGCATGTGCGGGATGGTACGGTTAAAGCCGAAATTGACCCCGGAGGCCAGCAACATGGTGTTGTTCGGCCCGGGCGTGATCGAAGTCACCAGGGCAAACAGGGCAAAGCCGAGCAGTACATCCAGGGAGAGGGGCATGGTGCGCTTCCATCAGGTCAGTCAGGACTCGACCCTATCGCAGCGTCCACGCGGCGGGCACGCACAGTTAGCAAAAACTTCAAGCAGTACAGTCGCTCAGCTCGCCCGGCCGTGCATTTGTGGGGAGCGCTCGGCGTTCATCTCGGCCTGCGGGTCAAATCCGCCGGCTTTGCTTGGCTGGGGTAGCAACTGGGCCTTTTTCGCCTGGTATTCATCAAACGACAAGCCACGACGACTCAGCGCTTCCAATGCCAGTTCGCGGCTTTCCTCGGCCGAATAAGGCCGCAGCTCCGGGGCCGGGTGAGTGGCGCAACCGGCAAGCAGCGAGACGATCAACAACAATGTGGCGCTGGGTAAATGATTCATGGGGGCGATTCCTGAGAGCTGTCCTGAAGCAATGGACACAGGCTACGCCCCAGCCTTTCTCGAGAAAAATCATCGCGCTCGATAGTCCTTATCGAGTTTTTTGCGCGTTAGCGCGTCCTAGCCCACCAGGCTGCATTGCAAGGCATTGTCCGGGCTGCGCTCAATGCTGCGCAGAACCTGGAACGAGCCGAAGGTCACACCCTTGGCCTGATGGGTGCGGATCAACTGCCAGAAATCCTGCTCACCGCTTTCGAAACTGCGAAACGCCGCCTCACCTGCCTCACGGGTTTGCCACTGCAGGTAATTGAGCACTCGCCGTCCGTCATCGCTGGCCTGCACACTGGCGCTGAGAAAGCCGCTGTGGTGCTGGGCCAGTCGCTCGGTCTGGGCGGATAACGCCGACACCAGGCCATGTTGTTGGTGGGGCTCGATCTCGAATTCGATCAGTTGGGTAAAACTGCGATTGTTCTCTATCGATTGCATGAGGATTCCCCCTGGCACGTAAGTCGCATCTTGCGAATTGAAGGTTGGCAGGATAAAACCTCTAGTTAAGTCAAGGTCAAGTGGCAATTGAAATGATCAGCAAGGAACACCTGCACAAAGAGTTGAGTGTCGGGCAACTGGCGCAGCGCAGTGGCGTGGCGGTTACCGCCCTGCACTTCTATGAGTCCAAGGGGCTGATCCACAGCAACCGCAACCCGGGCAACCAGCGTCGTTACCCACGGGAAGTGCTGCGCCGGGTGGCGTTGATCAAAGTGGCCCAACGCCTGGGCATTCCCCTGGCGGAAATCGGCGCGGCCCTCAAGTCCCTGCCTGACCATCGCGCGCCGACGGCGGCAGACTGGAAACTGCTGTCGGAAAAATGGAGCAATGACCTTGATGAACGGATCCGTCAACTGAGCCTGCTGCGCGACAAACTCAATGGCTGTATCGGTTGCGGTTGCTTGTCGATGGAGGCCTGCCCGCTGCGCAACTACGGGGATGTGCTGGGTGAGCAAGGCGCCGGCGCGCAGTTGCTGGTACCGGGTCATTGATAGCCCCTGATTGATAGCCACTTGCTGGCCATGCAGCAACCCGTCGGCCGATCCGTGGCGGCACCAGGGCTGGCCTATAGTTACTCGACCGCAAATCGGCGAGAAACAGTGCGCCATCCCCCACCCACCCTGGAGAACCGTCATGAGCGTTAAACCCATCCCGGAGGGTTATCACAGCATCACGCCTTACCTGGGAATCCACAAAGCTGCCGAAGCCATCGAGTTCTACAAAAAAGCCTTTGGCGCCACTGAGGTCATGCGCCTGTCGATGCCCGACGGCAGCATCGGCCATGCCGAACTGCGTATCGGCGACTGCCCGATCATGCTTGGCACGCCGTGCGACCAAGGCCCCTTGAGCAATCCCGACACCTCGCCCTCAGTCGGCCTGCATCTGTATGTCCAGGATGTGGATCAAAGCTACGCCCAGGCAATCAACGCCGGTGGCATCGTGGTGTCCGAGGTCAAGGACCAGTTCTACGGCGACCGTTCGGGCACCCTGAAAGACCCCTACGGCCATTTATGGTTTCTGGCCACCCGCAAGGAAGACCTGACTCAGGAGCAGATCGAACAGCGCGCCAAGGACATGTTCAATCAGCAATAGTCCCCAGCCCCTATAGGAACTGGCTTGCCCGCGAACCACAATCTTCAGCCTGAGTGCTTGTTTTCGGGGCGCTGGCGATTGTTTTTGCTGGCAAGCCCGGGCCAACCATTGCGGCGCCTGCAGCCATGAATGCGTCTTGGAAACATTTGCTTTCATATTGTTTTTCGGGATTTTTGATTCTCATTCGTCTTAAATAGATGCAGCAGGTCGCGTAGGCAAAAGCTACGGCCGGCTTTTTCGGGAATCACGGTGCATCCACACCGCTCCTCTCATCGAATCAAGACCCTCATTCATGTCGAAGAAGTCCCGTTCCAAACTGTGGTTTCTGGTGCACAGCTGGCTGGCATTGCCCATCTGGTTCTTTGTACTGATCGTCTGCGTCACCGGCACCCTGGCGGTAGTCAGCCAGGAGATCGTCTGGCTGGCCAATCCGGACATCCGTGCCGGCCAACCATCCGACGACGCCGAACTGTTGAGCTATGACCAGGTCATTGCCGCAATCAAGCAGGCCGAACCACTCACCATCGTCGAATCCATCAGCCGCCCGGATGAATCGCACTTCGCCCTGTCAGCCCAGGTGAGCTACCCGGACGGACGCTCGGTCGAGGTCTATGTGAACCCCTACAGTGGCGTGATTCAAGGGATCAGCCCGGACTTCAACTTCCAGGCCTTTACCCGTGCACTGCATGGCTGGTGGCTGGTGCCCTTTACCAACGGTTTCAGCTGGGGCTGGTACCTGGTGTCGTTCCTCGGCATTCCACTGCTGGTGTCTTTGATCACTGGCCTTGTGGTGTACAAGAAGTTCTGGAAGGGCTTCTTCAAGCCCACCCTGCGGTTCAACCACGGAGCGCGGATCTTCTGGGGCGACTTCCATCGCCTGAGCGGCATCTGGTCGATCTGGTTCATCGCGGTGATTTCCATCACCGGCATCTGGTTCCTGATCCAAGCCCTGTTGTTCGACAACCAAATTTCCATCTCCAGCGAGCCGGTAGTCCCGGTGGTCGCCCGCGAAAGCGTGCCCCTGTCGGCTGATGGCTCCCCGCCGAAAATGCTCGACCTGGACAACGCCATCCTGATCGCCCAGGAGAAAATCCCCGGTTTGGAAGTGAGCTTCGTCAGCCTGCCGAGCAACGCCTACAGCCACCTCAACATCGGTGGCCGTGGCTGGTATCCACTGATGTTCCAGACCGCCACGATCAACCCCTACAACGGCGACATCGATGCCTCGCGGCTGCTCTCGGACCGCACCGGCCTGGAGTTCGTCACCGAATCCATGCGCCCGTTGCACACCGGTGACTTCGGCGGCCTGTGGATAAAGCTGATCTGGTTCTTCTTCGGCCTGGTCCTCAGCATGATGGTGCTCAGCGGCTTGCTGATCTGGACCAAACGCACCGCCCTGGCCACCGCCCACGCGCTGAAGCGCAGCAACAAGACGCCCCGCCCGGCCAAGGTCGAACAGCCAGTGGCAGCCATGAACGACAACTCGCCGGAGGGTAACCTGTGAGCAAGGCCATCACCGCAGTCCCTGCTTCGCGCCTGAGCGTGTTCTGGCGTAAATGGCGCTTTCACATCAACATCCTGCTGCTCCTGATTCCACTGGGGTTCATGCCCAAGTACTTCGCCGACGTCGCGCTGTTTCGCGGCGACAGCGGCCTGGGTGAGCGGGAAGTCGGTGAAATCCAGGTCGGCCCCTGGAGCCTGCGCCTGGCCGAACTGCGCAATCAGGAGCCGCAACTGTCAGGCCCGGCCGGCTACATGAAGAGCTTTAACGCGGCGCTGTGCCAATCCTGCATCGGCCAGGTCAAGGCGACTTACCTGCGCATCGGCAAACCCCGCAGCCTGCGTGCCGCCGGGGTGATTTTCTTCGGCGCCCCCTATCGCATGGGCGCGACCTTGCCGATCCCCGAGAAGAGCAAAACCGACGCCGAAATCTGGATCACCATGGAAGGCTGGGACGGCAGCATGCATCAGGCGGCCGTGCCGCTTGCCCAAGCGTCCCCGGCCACTATCGCCTGGCTGAACAAACAAGGAGGCAAACCATGACCGTTGCCCGCAGCTTGACCCCTTTGCGCCTGCTTGGCAGTGCGCTGGCCCTGGCCCTCGGCGCGGGCTTCAGTGCCCAGGCGCTGGCCCACAACCCGATGTGCGAATGCAAGGCCATCGACGCCGAGCAGATCCAGTGCACCGGCGGCTTCTCCGATGGCAGTGGCGCTCCTGGCGTGACCCTGGATGTGATCGGCTATGACGAAACCATCCTGGTGCCGGGCAAACTCGGCGCCGACTCGACCCTGACCTTCAAGAAGCCCGGATCCGAGTTCTATGTCTTGTTCGACGCCGGCCCAGGCCACGTGGTCGAGATCGACCAAGCGGATATCGAGGCCCCATGAGTACGCCCACCATACAGCTCGTCCGCCCGGCCGGTGCCGGCCATGAAACCCTCTACGTACTGTTGCTGTGCCTGGCGATTCTCGCGGTTGCCGGCTCCGTGGTGCTCTGGCGTGGCGAGCCCGAGGTGGTCAGCAGCGTGCAAACCCATCAACTGGATGCGCGGCGCGATCTCGGCGCCTCGGAGCAAGGCATTTATGCCGACCTGCGGGTGACCCTCGATGAAATCCACCTGCTGCGTGAAGAGCAGCAAGCCCTGCCGACCCCGCAAGTCCTGGCCGACGAGGGTTTTGCGCCTTTCGCCCAAGACGCCAGCTCCGTCAGCCGTGGCGCTCACGCCTGGCAGTTGCTGGGCAGTGGCGCGTACTTCGGGCAGAGCCAGGTACCGAGTGTCGCCGGTTCCTTCCTGATGCGCCTGAATGCACACGGCAACACCGAACCGGATATCTGGCTCAACCGCAGCGCCAGCCTCCAGGCCCCTGCCGATCTGGCCGATGCCGCGCTGATCAGCGCAGGCTGGCAGCAGGTCATCGCCCAATTCGACGCCGGTGTCACTCGCCAGCATCGTCACTGATTTGCGTATTTACCCCAGAGAAGACCGCTTGCTCATGCCTAGTTCATCTGCGCACCATCGTTTTCTGCACCGTGCACGCCTGCTGCTGGCAGGCCTGCTGGCCCTGGTGGTCATGCCCCTGGCCAGCGCCGAAGAGGCCAAGCGCCTGCGCATCGGCATCACCTTGCATCCGTACTACAGCTACGTGGCCAATATCGTCGGCGACAAGGCCGAAGTAGTGCCGTTGATTCCGGCCGGCTTCAATCCCCATGCCTATGAGCCTCGTGCCGAAGACATCAAGCGCATCGCCGGCCTGGACGTAATCGTGCTCAACGGAGTCGGCCACGACGACTTCGCCGACCGCATGATCGCCGCCAGCGAAACCCCCAACGTCAAGGTGATCGAGGCCAACGAAAACGTACCGCTGCTGGCGGCCACCGGGATTGCCGCGCGGGGCGCAGGCAAGGTGGTGAACCCGCACACTTTCCTGTCCATCAGCGCCTCCATTGCCCAGGTCAACAACATTGCCCGGGAACTGGGCAAGCTTGACCCCGCCAATGCCAAGACCTACACCCAGAACGCCCGCGCCTACGGCAAACGCCTGCGGCAGATGCGGGCCGACGCCCTGGCCAAGCTGACCAAGGCGCCCAATGCCGACCTGCGGGTGGCCACAGTCCACGCGGCCTACGACTACCTGTTGCGCGAATTCGGCCTGGAAGTGACCGCCGTGGTCGAGCCGGCCCACGGGATTGAGCCGAGCCCGAGCCAACTGAAAAAGACCATCGACCAACTGCGCGAACTGGACGTCAAGGTGATCTTCTCGGAGATGGATTTTCCCTCCGCCTATGTCGACACCATCCAACGTGAGTCGGGGGTAAAACTCTACCCGCTGTCGCACATTTCCTACGGTGAATACAGCGCCGAGAAATATGAAAAGGAAATGACCGGCAACCTCGACACCGTGGTCCGGGCGATCCAGGAGGCCGGGGCATGACCATCCAGCAAACCCTCACCACGCCACTGGCCGGACCCGCCATCGAGTTCGCCGACGTCAGCCTGACCCTTGGCCGCACGACCATCCTCGACCAGGTCAGCTTCCAGGTCCAACCCGGCAACGTGCACGCCCTGGTTGGCCCCAACGGCGGTGGCAAGAGTTCTCTGATCAAGACCCTGCTTGGGCAAATGCCCCACCAGGGCCGCTTGAGCCTGCAATGGCCGGGTGAGCCCGGGACCATCGGTTATGTGCCACAGGCCCTGGAGTTCGACCGCGGGTTGCCGATGACCGTCGACGATTTCATGGCCGCGATGTGCCAGCGGCGTCCGGCGTTTCTCGGCATCAGCCGGCACTACAGTGTGGCCATCGGCGAAGCCCTGGAACGGGTTGGCATGCAGGACAAGCGCAAGCGCCGCATGGGCGCGCTGTCCGGCGGTGAACGCCAGCGCGTTCTGCTGGCGCAGGGCTTGATCCCGGCGCCCCAGTTGCTGGTGCTCGATGAGCCGATGTCGGCCCTCGATGAAGCCGGTATCCAGGTGTTCGAACGTTTGCTGGGAGACTGGCGTCAATCCGGGATCAGCGTGCTGTGGATCGAGCACGACCTGGAAGCCGTCGGCCGCCTGGCCGACCGCGTCACCGGCCTCAATCGCCGGGTGCTATTCGATGCCACACCCAAACAGGCCCTGACCCCGGAGCGTTTGCTGAGCCTGTTTTCCACCCACCCACGGACGAGCGGGAGCGCTGCGTGATGAGTTACGAAGCCTTTCGTTTGATGATCCAGGGCTGGGCATCTTCCGGCTATCTGCCCGAAGCGCTGGCCTACGGGTTTGTGGTCAACGCCCTGCTCGCGGGCCTGCTGATCGGCCCGGTACTGGGCGGCCTGGGCACCCTGGTGGTGGTCAAGCGCTTTGCGTTTTTCTCCGAAGCCGTCGGCCATGCGGCGCTGACCGGCGTGGCCATCGGCATCCTGCTCGGCGAACCCTACACCGGCCCCTATGGCAGCCTGTTCGGCTACTGCCTGTTGTTCGGCATACTGCTCAACTACCTGCGCAACCGCACCGGCCTGGCACCGGACACCCTGATCGGGGTGTTTCTCTCAGTGTCGCTGGCGATGGGCGCGAGCCTGCTGCTGATTCTCGCCGGCAAGATCAACGTGCACATTCTGGAGAACGTGCTGTTCGGTTCGGTGCTGACGGTCAACGGTAACGACCTGCTGGTGCTGGCCATCGTCGGCACGCTGGTGATGGGCCTGAGCCTGCCACTGTACAACCGCATCATGCTGGCCAGCTTCAACCCACAACTGGCGGCCGTACGCGGGGTGGCGGTGAAGACCCTCGACTACCTGTTCGTGATCCTGGTGACGCTGATCACCGTGGCGGCAGTAAAAGTCATCGGCGCAATTCTGGTGGGCGCCCTACTGGTTATTCCAGCCGCTGCGGCGCGCCTGTTGAGCCAATCGCTCAAGGGCTTTTTCTGGTGCTCGGTGCTCATCGCCACCATCAGCACCCTGTGCGGGATTCTCGCGCCGATTGTCTTCGACCTGCCGATTCCATCCGGTGCGGCAATCATTCTGGTGGCCGGTATCGCCTTCGCCCTCGCCGCCATTGCGCGCGGTGTGGTGCCCAGCCTCAAAGGGAATATTGGATAAATGGCTTTCTCCATGCGTCAGCTGACTTTGGCCATCGCCCTGTGCGGCCTGGCCACCAGCAACACCTTCGCCACCGACCGCTTCGAACCGATGCGCCTGGTGGCCAATAACGGGGTCGGCAACACCGTGCTGCATGCGGCCACCTCAGCCCACAAAGTGCGGGTGCTGGCCTCGCTACCCATCACCTATGGACTGGCCAACAGCCTGGTCGAAGGCAGCGAGATCATCCTGGAACGGGCGGCTGCGGCCAACCTCCCCGGCTCGCGCCAGGCCGCCTACTTCACCGGTCGCGGCGCACCCGCGCTGCACAAATTATCCATGGACGCCGATGCTGTGATCGGCCTGCGCTCGATCTGGGCGGATGACCCGCTGTACCCCAACGCCCGACGCAGCAATATCCGCATCATTGAAATCGACGCGGCGCGCCCGGTCGATGGCGCGCTGCCTGGCGTGGCGCTCCATCCGGGCACCAGCGACGGGCTGAACAGCCAGCCGTGGATGGCCACCAACAACATGGGGCGCATGGCTGACGTAATCGCCGCCGACCTGGTGCGCCTGGTACCAGAAGCCAAACCGCAGATCGAGGCCAACCTGGCTGCGCTCAAGCAGCGCCTGCTCAAGCTCAGCGCCGACAGCGAAGCGAAACTGGCCGAGGCAGACAACCTCAGCGTGTTCAGCCTCAGCGATCACTTCGCTTACCTGATCAGTGGCCTCAATCTGGAGCCGGTAGGTGTCGATGCCCGCGCCGATAACGAGTGGACGGCCGACGCCCTGCAACAACTGAGTACCACGCTCAAGGACAACGACGTGGCACTGGTGCTGCATCATCGCCAGCCGTCGGCCGCCCTGCAGGCCGCCATAACTGCCGCTGGCAGCCAACTGCTGGTCCTGAGTACCGAGGGGGTGGACCCGGTGGCCGAACTGTCCGGCAACATCGAACAAGTACTCAACGCCCTGCTGCAGAAGTCCTGAAACGCCCCGCCTGATTGCGCGGGCCCTGGTGCCCGCGCTTACAAAAACCCTCAAGAAACCCTGTCCCAGCCGATGCTAGTCTGCCCTGCACATAATCAGGACCGACCAGGATGGGGTCTTCACCATGAGTGACTATATCTCGCTGAACAAGGCCAACTGGGACGAGCGCGCCCCCCTCCATGCGGCCTCCAGGGACTACGCGACCCAGGCCTTCGTCGAGGCCGCCGATCATCTGTCGCAGGTGGTGCGCTTCGACCTGCCATTGCTGGGCAACATCAGCGGGCTGCGCGGGGTGCACCTGCAGTGCCACATCGGCACCGACACCCTGTCGCTGGCGCGTCTGGGCGCGCAGATGAGCGGGCTGGATTTTTCCCCCGCGGCCCTGGTCCAGGCGCGCACCCTGGCCCAGCGCTGTAACACGCGGATCGACTATGTCGAAGCGGATGTCTACAACGCCTGCTCCGTATTGCCCGCGGCCTCCTTCGATCTGGTCTACACCGGCATCGGCGCTTTGTGCTGGCTGCCGAGCATCGACGCCTGGGCACGCACCGTCAGTGGTTTGCTCAAACCCGGTGGCCGGCTGTTCATTCGCGAAGGGCATCCGGTGCTCTGGTCACTGAATGAAAGCCGTGCGGACCTGCTGTCCATCGAACACTCCTACTTCGAGCGCGAGACTCCGCTGGTGTGGGATGACGACAGCACCTACGTCGATACCGACGTTTCACTCAAGGCCACACTGACCCATGAGTGGAACCACGGCCTGGGGGAGATCATCAGCGCACTGCTGAACCACGGACTGGCCATTACCGGATTGGTCGAGCACCAGAGTATCCCCTGGGACGCCCTGCCAGGGCAGATGAGCCGCGATGAACAAGGTGAATACCACCTCAAGCAGGCACCTTGGCGCCTGCCGCTGAGTTACACCTTGCAGGCCATCAAGCACGGCGCCTGAAGCGTAAACACGAAAAAGCCCGTTGAACCGAAGAATCAACGGGCTCGGGGGGCATCAATTGCTTCGCGGGCACGCCTTGCTCCTGCGGGCCTGGGGTCAGGCCTGGAGCGGCATGGTCAGCTCGACGCGCAAGCCATCAGGACGGCTGTCGAAATGCAGGACACATTCGCAGCGCTGGACAATTGCCTGGACAATCGCCAACCCCAGGCCACAACCGGTGCTCCCGCCGTTGCGCCAGAAGCGCTGGGTCAGGTGCTGCAGGTCATCGTCGGCGATTCCCGGACCATGGTCGCGGACCTGGAAGCGCACTCGATTAGCACTGGTTTCCAGGCTCAGCTCCACCGGTCCGTCATCGGGTGTATGCCGCAGCGCGTTGTCCAGCAGGTTACGCAAAGCGGCAATCGCCAACACCGCGGGCATCTGCAGCGGTGCCTGGGAACAACCCGGCGGCACATGCAACTGGATCCGCCGGCGATCACCGCTGGACGCGTCCTGGATGGCCAGGCGGGCGACCTGCTCGGCATTGCACTGCACGCCGTCGTCGAACGACAGGCTGCCCTCGACCCGTGCCAACAGCAACAACTGCTCGAGGGTCCGATGCAGACGATCGGCACCCTCCTCCGCACGGGCCAGGGATTGGTCGCGGGCCGCGCCCTCGGTCATGCGCGCCACTTGCAGATGGGTCTTGATCGCCGTCAGTGGACTGCGCAGCTCATGGGCGGCATCGCCGGTCAGGCGCCGTTCGCGTTCGATGGCCTTGCCGATACGCTGGAACAGTTGGTTCTGGGTTTCCAGCAACGGCTTCAATTCACTGGGAAATGCCTGCAATTGCAAGGGTTCCAGCGAGTCGGCGTTGCGCCGCATCAAGGCTTCGCGCAGACGGTTGAGCGGTGCCAGCCCCTGGCCGATCCCCAGCCACAACAGGCACAGGCAGCCGAGCAGCGCCACCGCCACCGGCACCGAGGCCGCCAGCAAAATCGACATGTTCAGGGCCTCGCGCTCGATCTGCCGATCCGCCGTGGTGATCCGCACATCGCCCCGAGCCAGGGTGAAGCTGCGCCACGGAGCGCCGTCGATCATCTGGTCGTGGAAGCCCATCTTCTCGGCTTCCAGCGCTTGTTCGGGATGATTGTGGCTGCGGGCCAGAATTTCGCCGCGCAACGAGCTGACCTGGCAGGCCATACCCCCAGGCACGTTCAGTTGTTCGGCGCTGAAATGGGTGCCCTCGCCCTTGCTCGGCAGGCTCGGCAACTGCTCCAGCAACCCGGCTACCATGCGCGCCGACGCCACCAGACGCTGGTCGAGGGAAAACATCATCTGGTTGCGCAGGTCACTGAGCATCCAGGCCGCGGCCAGGGCCCAGATCAGTGCAAATGCGGCGCCGAGGGTCAGGCTCAGGCGCAGGCGCAGACTCATCACTTGCTTGGCCCTGCCCCATCCGCCGGCCCCAGGCGATAGCCCAGGCCGCGCACGGTTTCAACGATGCCTTTGCCGAGTTTGCTGCGCAAATGGTGGATATGTACGTTCAGCGCGTTGCTCTCCAACTCGTCGTTGAAACCGTACACGCTGTCCTTCAGTTGCTCGGTCGACAGCACCCGGCCGCGGTTATGTAGCAGCGCTTGCAACAGCGCTTGCTCGCGACGCGAGAGGTCCACCGGCTGGCCGGCCAACAGGGTTTCCCGGCTGCTGGGGTCATAGCTCAGGGCGCCATGCTCGATCAGGTTGACGCTGCGCCCCGCGACCCGGCGCAGCAGGGTGTGCAGGCGCGCGGCCAGTTCGCGCAGGTCGAAGGGTTTGAGCAGGTAGTCATCGGCACCGGCTTGCAGGCCGTCGACGCGGTCGGTGACCGAGTCCCGGGCAGTCAGGATCAGCACCGGAATCTCCAGGCCCTGGTGGCGCAACTGCTGCAGCAGTTTCAGGCCGTCTTCGTCCGGCAACCCAAGGTCGAGCACCATCACATCGAACTCGGCAACCTTGAGCATGGCCCGGGCCGCCGATGCCGTGGCCACATGCTCGACGGTCAGGCCCTGAGCGGTCAGGCCGGCTACAATGCCGCTGGCAATCAGCTCATCATCTTCACAGACAAGTACGTGCATGGTGAGACCTGTAGAAAAATGTTGATTAAGAAGGCGACGGATTAAGCGGACATTATGCACCGCCCGCCGTTGCCCCAAGGATAACGCGGTTAATCATCGGTTAATCGTCACCCCTCATGGTGCATCCAAATTGCACCGGTATAAGGCTTGCTCATGCGTCGTCTGTTTTTACTGTTCCTGGTTTTTTTTGCCAGCCTGGCCCAGGCCGCGTCGAACCCGTTCGAGACCAAACCCGATTTCCTGCCCGTCGGCAAAGCTTTCGTTTTTACCTCCGAGCGTCTTGAGTCGGGCGAAACCCAACTGTTCTGGCAGATAGCCGACGGTTACTACCTGTACCAGAAGCGCATGAGCTTCAACGGCCTGGCCGAGGCCCACAAGCCGGCATTGCCTGAGGGCGAGGCCCACAGCGACGAGTTCTTTGGCGACCAGCAGGTCTACCGCCAAGGACTGGAACTGAAGATCCCGGCCGGCGCCACCGGCCAGATCAAGGTCGGCTTCCAGGGCTGTGCCGATGCCGGCCTGTGTTACCCACCACAGACCCAGGTGGTCGACCTCGGTGGCGGCGCGGCGCAAGCCAACGCCAGTGAGGCGCCGGACCAGGCCCTGGCCAGCGGCCTGCAACAACACGCCCTGGGTTGGAGCCTGCTGGTGTTCTTCGGCCTGGGCCTGCTCCTGGCTTTCGCCCCTTGCTCGTTGCCGATGCTGCCGATTCTCGCCGGCCTGGTGGTTGGCAGCGGAGCCAGCGCCAAGCGCGGCTTTGCCCTGGCCGGCAGCTACGTGGTGAGCATGGCGCTGGTGTATGCCGCGCTGGGGGTACTGGCCGCCCTGCTGGGGGCCAATTTGCAGGCCCTGTTGCAGAACGCCTGGCTGCTCGGCAGTTTTGCCGTGATCTTCGTGCTGCTGTCGTTGCCAATGTTCGGCTTCTTCGAACTGCAACTGCCGGCCGCCCTGCGTGATCGCCTGGAGAACGCCAGTCGCAAACAAGGTGGCGGCAGCCTGGTCGGCGCGGGCATCCTCGGGGCGCTGTCCGGTTTGCTGGTGGGACCGTGCATGACCGCACCGCTGGCCGGCGCCCTGCTGTACATCGCCCAGAGCGGCAATGCCCTGCACGGCGGGCTGATCCTGTTCAGCATGGGCCTGGGCATCGGTTTGCCGCTGCTGCTGCTGGTGACCGTTGGCAATCGATTCCTGCCCAAGCCCGGCGCCTGGATGAACCTGCTCAAGGGGGTTTTCGGCTTCCTGTTCCTGGGTACCGCGCTGGTGATGGTGCGCCCAGTGCTGGACCCGGTGCTGTGGGTCGGGTTGTGGGGTGGACTGTTGCTGGTCATCGCCTACAGCGCCTGGCGCCAGACCGAAGGTTTTGGTCGCACCACCCACCTGTTCGGGGGCCTGGCCCTGTTGTCCGGGTTGTGGGGTAGCCTGCTGCTGATCGGGGCCGCCGGTGGCAGCGACGACCTGTTCAATCCGTTGCAGGTGTATCGCGCGCCGAGCTCCAGCGCGATCGCTGCGCCGACCGCCCACGATGCCTTCATCACCGTCAAGGAGCCCGCCGAGTTGCAACGCCAGCTCGACGATGCCCGCGCCCAGGGCCAATGGGTGTTGCTGGACTACTATGCCGACTGGTGCGTGTCCTGCAAGATCATGGAGAAACAGGTATTCGGCAAACCCCAGGTCATGGAGGCCCTCAAGGAAGTGCGTCTGCTGCGCCTGGACGTGACCGCCGACAACCCTGCCAGCCGCGAACTGCTCGCTCGCTACAAGGTTCCGGGGCCACCCAGCCTGTTGTGGATTGGTGCCGACGGTGCCGAGCGTCGCAGCCAGCGCATTACCGGCGAGGTCAATGCCGCCGGTTTCCTGCAGCGCTGGGACATTACCCGGGACGCGCGCTGATGCTGACCTTCACCCTCGGTACCTTCGCCATCGCCCTCAATCACCTGCTGCTGATCAGTGCCCTGGCACTGGCGACCTTTGTCGGCTGGCGGGTGGCCAAGCGTGGCGGAGATAACCCCGAGTCGGTGCTGTTCGGCCTGTTCATGCTCGGCATGCTGGCGGCGCGCCTGGCTTTTGTCGCGTGGTACTGGCCCCACTACCGCAACGATCCCTGGCAGATCATCGACCTGCGCGACGGCGGCTTCCTCGCCTGGCCGGGGGTGATCGTGCTGTTGCTGGCCGCCTTGTATCGCGGCTGGCGGCGACCCGGGCTCCGACGCCCGATGGGTTTCGGCGTCGCCAGCGGCCTGGCGTTCTGGCTGCTGGCAAGCCTGTCGCTGAGCATCTACGAACAAGGCACGCGCCTGCCGGATATCACCCTGCGCAACGCCGCCGGGGAAACCCTGCAACTGACCGACTACCAGGGCGGCCCACTGGTGATCAATCTGTGGGCCACCTGGTGCCCACCCTGCCGCCGGGAAATGCCGGTGCTGGAAAACGCCCAGCAACAACGCCCGGACCTGACGTTCCTGTTCGTCAACCAGGGCGAAAGCATGCAAAGCGTCGCTACCTTTCTCGAGACCCAAGGCCTGAGCCTGAGCAACATGCTGTTCGACCGCGGCGGCCGCCTGGGCCAGGCCGTGGGTTCGATGGCCCTGCCGACCACGCTGTTCTATAGCCCGGACGGACGCCTGCTGAGCAGCCACCTGGGCGAACTGTCCAATGCGAGCCTGGCCCACGCCCTGGAAGCCTTCGAGCCCTCCACCCCTGCCACAGCACCCGCCACCTCTGTAAGGAAACTGCCATGCCCCGCCTCCGCCACCTGCTGACGCTGACCCTGGGCGCTGCCCTGTTGCACCTGCCGTCGGTGCAGGCCGAAGAACTGCCCGCCGCGATCAAACAGATGGAAGCCAAGGGTGCAAAAATCATTGGCAGCTTCGATGCGCCCGACGGCCTGCGCGGGTATGCCGCGCAATACCAGAACCGCGGCATGGCCTTGTACCTGACACCCGATGGCAAACACGTGTTGCTGGGCAATTTGTATGACGCCGACGGCAAGGACCTGAGCGCCGAGCCGCTGCAAAAACTGGTGTATGCACCGATGGCCAAGGAGGTCTGGGCCAAGTTCGAGACCAGCCACTGGATTCAGGACGGCAACCAGGATGCACCGCGCGTGGTGTACCTGTTCAGCGATCCCAACTGCCCTTACTGCACGCTGTTCTGGGAGCAGGCACGGCCTTGGGTGAAGTCCGGCAAGGTGCAGTTGCGACACATCATGGTCGGCATCATCCGTGAAGACAGCCCGGGCAAATCCGCCGCCCTGCTGGCCAGCAAAGACCCAAGCAAGGCCTTGGACGCCCACGAGAAGGCCGGCAAACAAAGCACCCTCAAGGCGCTGAAAACCATCCCGGCAGACGTGCAGGCCAAGCTCGACGCCAACTTGCAGTTGATGGACGAACTCGAACTGTCCGCCACCCCGGCGATTTTCTACCTGGACGCCAAGGGCGAACTGCAACAGCAACAAGGCGCGCCGTCGCCGGCAAAACTGGCCGCGATACTCGGGCCGAAATAACCCACCGCTCTCAACGACATTGCAAGACTCGGCAGCCTTTTCGCTGGCAAGCTCCGCTTGCCAGCAATGAGCCTGGATTATCTTCAACGTAGGACCGTCAACGATTGGCCAGGAATGCCAACAACGCCTCGGTGACGAATTGTGGGTTTTCCAGATTGCAGATGTGCCCCGCCTCGGGCACCAGTTGGTAAGGGCAACCGATCAACTCGGCCATTTCCATGGTTTCTGAAGGCGGCCTTGGCGTGTCCTGCTCCCCGCACATCAACAGCGTCGTATCCGGGTTCAATTGATTCAGGCGCGCCAGCATGTCTTCGCGACCGAAGGTGATACGCCCCAGCGGCACGATGCTCCTGCGCAGCCGTTCGGCTGGCAGCGCGGCCAATGAGTCGCGCAACTGTCGATACAACGCTGATTGCGGGTCGATTCCCGGCCGGAAGAAGATTGGCACCACGATATCGAGGATCTGCGGTGTAATTGCACCCGCCTCCTCAATCTGCTTGAGCAGTGAGAAATAGTATTGCCGAGTGGCTTCGGGCTCAGCCCCCAGGTACGTGTCCATCAGTACCAGGGCGCTTATGCGTTGCGGGTGCGACAGGGCCAGGCGCGCTCCCCACATTCCGCCCACTGAAAGACCCACCAGTGCGACACGCTCAATGCCCAGGTGATCGAGTAACGCCAGTGCCTGGCGCGCCAGGTCATTGAGTGAAGCGGTTCCCTGCGGCAGCGTCCCGGACTCCCCGTGCCCCCACAAATCCAGGGCAATCACCCGATAGTGTGAGGACAACGCGGCAATCTGCGGCGCCCACATGGTCTGGTCCCACAAGTAGCTTCCAGCCAGGAGCACGGCAGGGCCTGTGCCCTGATCAACATAGTGAAGGGGCTCACCATCAATAGTAACGAAGGGCATCCTGTATCTCCTGCATAGGCTCTGTTGAAAAAATGCCCGCAAAGACTGTCCCGCCCGGGTACCTCCGTCAATTCAAGCCTTAACAGTAGATATTACAGAGCCCCCGACAACAGAAACCACGACCGCGATCTGCAGTAATGGCTATCTCAAACTCACACCCGGCTTACACGCGATGATCTCCCCCAATGGTTCGACGGCTTTAACAATTAGTCTAAAACACCGAGCGCAAGTTAATCCTTCACTGCATTCCAAATGCTGAAAAGCAACACTAACAAACTGTAAAACACCCACAAAGACTTCCACCAATAAAAACACTACTTTCAGGGCTTCAAAAACCCATTGAAAAGTAGAGCTCATACAATGAACAGCATCAGCGACTACACACGCAACTTTGAACGCAGCGCCAATATCAGCGAACTCAGAATATCTGCAAAAATAGCCGAGGAAAACTGGGCAGGCACCGATGACAAAGTATACATAAGCATGGGCCATCATAATAACTTCCAGTTGTTTTCCGACGCCCCCAGGGTGGGTGAAATCATTAGCGTTGACATTGATATTTCCCGCCTGTTCGGAAAACAAAGCATTCACATCAGTGAACTGCAAAATATCTCCCTGCACCAAGTACCGATTGCTCACCCCATCGCCAGCGACAACTGGGAGCTAGAGTCGCTGATACTGACCGCCAATGGCGTTTTCACTAACCGTTCCTTCAAACAAATTCATCAGTGGCTGCATGCCTCTTCCTCACATCTCCAGCAGGTTTGGGCTGGACATATCAATTGGTCAGACTGGAGCAACTCCGACAATCGTCCCGTCGATATCAACACCCAAACCTATCCCGTGCGCTGGATGCCCTGGATCGGCGATATCAAATCATGGCGAACCTACGATCCCTCGACCATCGAGGGCACAGGCCAACTGGTCGGCATGGTCGATGGAAAGCTGCTGGGCGAACTGTTGAAAGACCGACAGACAGAAGTACTAACACCTAACACCTCCAACGATAGTTACACCTGGGTGTATACCCCAGAGGGTGCAATTATCTACAGGCGCTGGAAACATGAGTCGCGAAACGACTACATCAGGCATAGCCAACTGGGCAGTGGACGACCGGTCATCTGCGCAGGCGAATTCAGAATAGAGAGTGTCAACGATGGTATTGCCTTGCGAGACGTTATCGCTAGCGTCAATGACGCCTCCGGCCACTATCAACCCGATGGAGGATTATGTTTGAAGTACGTAGAGGAAAAGCTCAACGGATTAGGCATTGATACCGATGATACCCATTGGTACTTCAAACAAAAATAAGTCCTCTGTAACGACCTCGCGGCAGGTCGGATCGAGACCCGACCTGCCGCGAACAGGCCGTCGATGTGTTCAAGCGCGGGCTTGGCAAGCAGGACGTAACCAGGACGCAATTGCCCCATACGAACGGATGGAGCAACGAGCGAATTGATCCTGGCGGGGCAGCCAGCGCCGCAACTCAAAGCGTGTCAGCGTGAGCTTGTCGGCGAAAGCCAAACGGAATTAATTCTTCCTCTCAATTGACAATTATTATCATCTAGCCTAGCTTGTCGCTCAATGCGTTGGACGGATCCGAAGCGCTGGTCGTCCCACTAACTTTTTGCAGCGAGGTGACTTCCATGGCGCAATCCGTTTCCACAGACAGCTGCGACTCATCCTTACTCCAGGCGTTCGTCGACAACCGGCTGATGCTGGTGAAGACTGCGGCGCGCATTACGGGTTGCCGGTCGCGTGCCGAAGACGTGGTGCAAGACGCTTTCTTCCGCTTGCAATCGGCGCCCCAGATCACCTCTTCGTTCAAGGCCCAGCTCAGCTACCTGTTTCAGATCGTGCGCAACCTGGCGATCGATCACTACCGCAAACAGGCCCTGGAGCAGAAGTACTCGGGCAGTGAAGAAGAAGGCTTGAATGTGGTCATCCAGGGTGCTTCACCGGAAACCTCGCACATCAACTTCCGCGTCCTGGAAAACATCGCCGATGCCCTTGGCGAATTGCCCAGCCGGACCCGCTACGCCTTCGAAATGTATCGCCTGCACGGCGTGCCACAAAAAGACATCGCCAAGGAACTGGAGGTCTCGCCGACCCTGGTGAACTTCATGATCCGCGATGCGCTGGTGCACTGTCGCAAGGTCTCGGACACCCTCAGCGATACCTTCGCCCGCCGCTGACCAATCCCTCCCCCCGGCCTCGCAGAGTGATGAGCTGATTTCAGCCCTGGGGCACAGCGACGAGCGCAATCTTGTAAGGCTGGAAAATCTTCAGCATCTGGCCGTTATCCCGCAGGCCCTGCAACATCTTGCCGAACGCTTCGCCACTGAGCGGTGCCTGCGGACGGATCAGGGCGTAATGGTGATAGACCTGATCAACCCGCTCGGACACCAGCAAGTGGGAGGCGACCTGTTCGTTGCGCAACACGTAGTCACTCAAGAACGAGCGGGTAACCAGGGCGATGTCGGCACGACCGCGCAGCACCATCAGCAGGTTGCTGTCGTGGGAATACGTCAGCGTCACGTTGTAGCGGCTGGCGAGGTAGCGGGTGTCGGAATTGAAGTCGGCAAAGGCATAGTGATAGCCATTGAACAGCGCGAGGCGTTTGTCCTGCAGGTCGGAAAAATAGCTTTGCGCGCGCTCAGGGAGCAGTTGCGAGACGAACACCTCCGCATCCTCCAGGCCCATGTCGACGGCGGTGTGCGGGACATCCTTCCAGCCCCACTGGGGATTCTCGAAGATAGCCACGTCGATCCGGCCCTGCTTGAAATCACCGAAGCGGCGCGGAATGGAGGTGGGCACCTGGACAAATTGATAGTCGCCCTGCAACTGGTTGAGGGCGACTATCAATTGCGCGAGAAGACCGGTATCGGCGCCGGTTTCCGGGCGAATGGTGTAAGGCGGGAAATGCGCCGCGCCGATGCGCACCAGTTGTGCGGCCGAACTCGGCGCTACCGACAGCGCACCTAGCGCCATCAACAACATCCGCGAAGCCATCCGAACTGGCGAATACATCAACCAACACCACCCCTGAAAATAGACCCACCTGGATTAAGCTAGGCGGTTTCGCCCACTAAGACAACGCGATGGTGGCTATTTAATGCGTTTTGCCCAAATCGTCATGCTTGCGTCAGCACCAGAATCAACGCCTCATCGGCCAACTGATCGAGGTTCATGCTGCCATCGGGGCGAAACCAGGTGGTGGTCCAGGACAATGCACCGGTGAGGAAACGACGGGTGATGAACAGGTCCCCGCGAATCAGCCCCGCGTCCTTGGCTTCTCCCAGTACCTGCAGCCAGATCTGCTCGTAAATGTCGCGCAGCGCCAGCACCTGGGCCTGCCCGCCTTCGGACAACGAGCGCCATTCGTAGACCAGCACCGCCATCGCCTCGCCGCTGCCGCCCATGATCGACTGCAACTCGCAGCGGATCAGCGCCAGGACTCGCTCGCGCACGCTGGTGGATTGCGCCAGGGCGGCGCGCATCAACGCGGTGTTGTAGCGAATGGTTTCCTCCATCACCGCGCGCAGGATTTCGTCCTTGCTCTTGAAGTGATGAAAAATGCTGCCGGACTGAATCCCTACCGCACTGGCCAGGTCGCGCACCGTGGTGCGTTCATAGCCCTTGTTGCGAAACAGGTGGGCCGCCATCTGCAGCAGTTTGCCGCGAGCGCTGTCCGGATCGGTCAGTTGCCCGTTGTCGACCAACTCGCGCATTACCAGCAGAGCTTTTTGCTCGTCCACCCATTCTCTCCTACAGTCGCTCGAACCCAACGCACACACCACAAATGCCGTGGCTGGCGCGGGCAATTTAAGCCGCCGAAGGAAACCAAGCAAGCGCTCGGGTAAAAGTCCTGTCCGGGATTTACAAACCAAGCGCTTGCTTGGTAGTCTCGAAACACTTCTGTCGGAGGCTTGCCATGAACAAGACGGTTCGTATCGGATGTGCCAGTGCCTTTTGGGGGGATACCTCGACCGCTGCCGCCCAACTGGTGGAAGGCGCCGCCCTGGACTATCTGGTCTTCGACTACCTGGCAGAAATCACCATGTCATTGCTGGCCGGGGCGCGCATGAAGGATCCCCAGGCCGGCTACGCCAGCGACTTCGTCGAGGTCCTCAGTCCGTTGCTCGGGCAGATCGCCGAACAGCGCATTCGGGTGATCAGCAACGCCGGCGGGGTCAATCCACTGGCCTGCGCCGCCGCCTTGCAGCGCGCCTGCGACCAGGCCGGCGTGCCCCTGAAGATCGCCGTCCTGCTGGGCGATGACCTGCAACCGCAGTTCAAGCAACTGGCCGCCAGTGGCGTGCGCGAGATGTTCAGCGCAGCGCCCCTGCCGCCCGTCTGCGTATCGACCAACGCCTACCTTGGCGCTCCCGGCATTGTTGAAGCCCTACGCCTGGGGGCGGACGTGGTCATCACCGGGCGAGTCGTGGACAGCGCGGTGGTCAGTGCAGCGCTGGTGCATGAGTTCGGCTGGGCGTGGCACGACTATGACCGCCTGGCCCAGGCAGCTCTGGCCGGGCACATCATCGAGTGCGGCGCACAGTGCACCGGCGGCAACTTCACCGATTGGCAGCAGGTGCCGGACTACGAGCACATCGGTTTCCCCGTGGTCGAGGTCAGCGCCGACGGCCAGTTCATTGTCAGCAAACCCGAAGGCTCCGGTGGTTTGGTCACGCCCTTGAGCGTGGGCGAACAATTGCTCTACGAAATCGGCAATCCACGAGCTTACCTGCTGCCGGACGTAATCTGCGATTTCAGCCAGGTCAAACTCCAGCAGCAGGGCCCGAACCGGGTCCAGGTCCACGGCGCCAAAGGCTTGCCGGCACCGGCGCAGTACAAGGTCAGCGCCACCTACCCGGATGGTTTCCGTTGCACCGCCAGTTGCTTGATTGCCGGGATCGACGCCGTGGCCAAGGCGCGCCGGGTGAGCGAGGCGATCATCAACAAGACCGGGCAAATGTTCAGTCAGCGCGGTTGGGCACCCTATAGCGAAGTGCACATCGAACTGCTCGGCAGCGAGGCCACCTATGGTCCTCACGGGCAACGCCAGGACAGCCGCGAAGTGGTGATCAAGCTCGCGGTACGGCATCCGAACAAACAGGCACTGATCCTGTTCTCCCGGGAAATCGCCCAGGCTGCCACCTGCATGGCGCCGGGCCTGACCGGCATTGTCGGCGGCCGTCCTACGGTCTACCCGCTGATCCGCCTGTTCTCGTTCCTCATCGACAAAAACGCCTGCACCCTGCAGATCGACCTGCAAGGCCAGCGCCACCCTTGCACCCTGCCCGCCCTCGATCACCTCGACAGCGCTGACCTGCCCTTGCCCTTTATTGCCCCCAAACCCCAAGGCCGTGCCGATGCCAGCGTGGCACTGGTGAAACTGGCGGTGGCGCGCTCCGGTGACAAGGGCAATCACAGCAACATCGGGGTCATGGCCCGCGCCCCCGAATACCTGCCGTGGATCGCCGAAGCACTGACTCCCGAGGTGGTCGTGGACTGGATGAGCCACGTGCTCGACCCGCTCCTGGGGCGCGTCGAGCGCTGGTACCTGCCAGGCAGCCACAGCCTCAATTTCCTCCTGGAAAATGCCCTTGGCGGTGGTGGCGTGGCCAGCCTGCGGATCGATCCACAAGGCAAGGCATTCGCCCAGCAACTGCTGGAAATCCAGATTCCGGTGCCGCAAAGCATCGCTGACCAAGTCAACTAGAGGGCTGTCGCCGTGGCTTTTGATTCGATCTTCAAACCCGAGCTGTTTGCCGGTCAAAACATCATTGTCACCGGTGGCGGCAGTGGCATTGGCCGCTGCACCGCCCACGAGCTGGCAGCCCTTGGCGCCCACGTGCTGTTGGTGGGGCGCAAGGCGGAAAAACTGCAGCAGGTCGCCGCCGAAATTGCCGCCGACGGTGGCCAGGCCAGTTGGCAAGCTTGCGACATTCGTGAGGAGGAAGCGGTCAAGCAACTGGTCAGCGAACTGCTCAAGACCCACGGCCCGATTCATGGCCTGGTCAACAACGCCGGCGGCCAATACCCTGCGCCACTGGCGTCGATCACCCAGAAAGGCTTCGAGACGGTGATGCGCACTAACCTGGTGGGCGGTTTCCTGATGGCCCGGGAGGTGTTCAACCAGTCCATGTGCAAGACCGGGGGCGCCATCGTCAACATGCTCGCCGACATGTGGGGCGGCATGCCGGGCATGGGCCACTCGGGGGCTGCGCGCTCGGGCATGGACAACTTCACCAAGACCGCCGCCTTCGAATGGGGCTACGCCGGGGTCCGGGTCAATGCCGTGGCCCCCGGCTGGATTGCGTCCAGCGGCATGGACACCTATGAAGGCGCGTTCAAGGCGGTGATCCCGACCCTGCGCGAACATGTGCCGCTCAAGCGCATTGGCAGCGAATCGGAAGTCAGCGCCGCCATCGTGTTCCTGCTGAGTCCTGCGGCCGCCTTTGTCAGCGGCAGCACCTTGCGCATCGACGGTGCAGCCAGTCTCGGCAGTCGGGCGTGGCCATTGCACAAGGCCCAGCACAGCGAGTCCTTCAATGGCTTTCACCGCGCCTTCCTACCCGATGTACTCAAGGACGAGGACTAAGCGATGCCAATGATCGAATCCCAACTCGACCCCCACAGCCCGCAGTTCGCGCAGAACCGCGAGGCGATGCTGGCCAGCATCGAGCAGGTCCGCCAACTGGAACGTAATCTGCTGGCCAAGGCCGCCGAGGCCAAGGCGAAATTCGACCGACGCGGACAACTGCTGCCGCGTGAACGCTTGAATCTGCTACTGGACCTCGGCGCGCCGTTTCTCGAACTGGCGAGCCTGGCCGGCTATAAATTGCACGACGACAAAGACGGTAGCCAGGCAGGCGGCGGCTTGATCGCCGGGATTGGTTATGTGTCCGGGGTGCGGGTACTGGTGGTGGCCAACAACAGCGCGATCAAGGGCGGGACCATTTCCCCCAGCGGCCTGAAAAAATCCCTGCGCCTGCAGCAGATCGCCATGGAAAACAAACTGCCGGTGATCACCCTCGCCGAAAGCGGCGGCGCCAACCTCAACTACGCCGCAGAGATTTTTGTCGAAGGCGCGCGCAGCTTTGCCAACCAGGCGCGGATGTCGGCCATGGGGCTGCCACAGATTACCGTGGTGCACGGCTCGGCCACCGCCGGTGGCGCCTATCAGCCCGGGCTTTCGGACTACGTGGTGGTGGTGCGCGGCAAAGCCAAGCTGTTTCTCGCCGGCCCTCCGCTGCTCAAGGCTGCCACCGGGGAAATCGCCACCGATGAAGCCCTGGGCGGCGCCGAAATGCACGCGCAGACCGCCGGCACCGCCGAGTACCTGGCCGAGAACGATGCCGACGGGCTGCGCCTGGTGCGCGAGATCGTCAGCCTGTTGCCGTGGAATGCCCGCCTGCCACTGCCCGTCCGCACCGACTTCGATGAGCCGCTGTACCCCATCGAGGATCTGCTGGGGCTGATTCCCGCCGATCCGAAAAAACCCTACGACGTGCGCGAAATCATCGCGCGTATCGCCGACGGTTCGCGCTTCCTCGAGTTCAAGGGCGAGTTCGACCAGCAGACCCTGTGTGGTCATCTGAAAATCCAGGGCCGGCCTTGTGGTTTTATCGGCAACAACGGCCCGATCACCCCGCAAGGCGCGAGCAAGGCGGCGCAGTTCATCCAGCTGTGTGACCAGAGCCAGACTCCGCTGCTGTTTTTCCACAACACCACCGGCTTCATGGTCGGCACCGAGTCGGAACAGCAAGGGGTGATCAAGCATGGCTCCAAGCTGATTCAGGCCGTGGCCAATGCCCGGGTGCCGAAGCTGACGCTGGTGGTCGGCGGCTCCTACGGTGCCGGCAACTACGCGATGTGCGGCCGGGGACTCGATCCGCGGTTCATCTTCGCCTGGCCCAACAGCCGCACTGCGGTAATGGGCGGCGCCCAGGCCGGCAAGGTGCTGCGTATTGTCACCGAGGCCAGGCAGCTCAAGGATGGCCTGGTCCCGGACCCGAAGATGCTCGACATGCTGGAGCAGGTCACCGCACAGAAACTCGACAGCCAGTCCACCGCCCTCTACGCCAGTGCCAATCTGTGGGATGACGGGCTGATCGATCCACGGGACAGCCGCACGTTGCTGGGCTACCTGCTGGATATTTGCCAGGAGGCCGAGGTTCGTCAGCTGCAACCCAACAGTTTTGGTGTCGCCCGGTTCTAGTCCGGCCAAAGGAGAACAACAACAATGATCTTTACCCAGGAACACGAAGCCCTGCGCCGTACCGTGCGCCAGTTTGTCGACAGCCAGATCAACCCCTACGTCGATGAGTGGGAGAAGGCCGGGCGCTTCCCGATCCACGAGATTTTTCGCCAGGCCGGCGAACTCGGCCTGCTGGGCATCAGCAAACCGGAAAAATTCGGCGGCATGGGCCTGGACTACAGCTATTCGATAGTCGCGGCCGAAGAGTTCGGCACCATTCACTGCGGCGGGATCCCCATGTCCATCGGCGTGCAGACCGACATGTGCACCCCGGCGCTGGCGCGCTTCGGCTCCGATGAACTGCGCGAGGAGTTCCTGCGTCCGGCCATCAGCGGCGAACAGGTCGGCTGCATTGGCGTCTCGGAAGTCGGCGCCGGGTCCGATGTCGCCGGGTTGAAGACCACCGCGCGCAAGGACGGCGACGACTACGTGATCAACGGCAGCAAGATGTGGATCACCAACGCACCGAGTGCCGACTTCATCTGCCTGCTGGCCAACACTTCCGACGACAAGGCGCACATCAACAAGTCGCTGATCATGGTGCCGATGAACACGCCGGGCGTCAGCCTCGGCTCGCACCTGGACAAACTGGGCATGCGCAGCTCGGAAACTGCCCAGGTATTCTTCGATGACGTGCGCGTGCCGCAACGTAACCGCATCGGCCACGAAGGGGCCGGGTTCATGATGCAGATGCTGCAGTTCCAGGAAGAACGCCTGTTCGGCGCGGCCAACATGATCAAGGGCCTGGAGTACTGCGTCGACAGCACCATCGAGTACTGCAAGGAACGCAAGACCTTCGGCAATGCCCTGATCGACAACCAGGTCATCCACTTCCGCCTGGCCGAACTGTCCACCGAGATCGAGTGCCTGCGGGCGCTGGTCTATCAAGCCACCGAGCAGTACGTCAAAGGCCAGGACGTCACCCGCCTGGCGTCCATGGCCAAGCTCAAGGCCGGTCGCCTGGGCCGGGAAGTCAGCGACAGTTGCCTGCAGTACTGGGGCGGCATGGGCTTCATGTGGGACAACCCGGTGGCCCGCGCCTACCGCGACGTGCGCCTGGTGTCGATCGGCGGCGGTGCCGACGAAATCATGCTGGGGATTATCTGCAAGCTGATGGGTACCCTGCCCGGGAAGAAAAAATGAGCACCCTGCCCGATTGCCAGACCCTCTTGCTGGAACTGCACAGTGGCGTGCTGCACATCACCCTGAACCGCGCCGATTGCCGCAACGCCATGAGCCTGCAGATGGTCGCCGAGTTGCGTGCGGTGCTGGCGGCGGTCCGCGATGACCGGCAGGTACGCGCACTGGTCTTGGGCGGTGCCGGCGGGCATTTCTGTGCCGGCGGCGACTTGAAAGACATGGCCAACGCCCGAGCCCAGGGCGCAGACGCTTACCGGGAACTGAACCGGGCCTTCGGCGCGTTGCTGGAAGAAGCCCAGCACGCGCCTCAAGTGCTGATCTGTGTGTTGCAGGGCGCGGTACTCGGCGGCGGCCTGGGCCTGGCCTGTGTCAGCGACATTGCCCTGGCCGACCACAAGGCACAATTCGGTCTGCCGGAAACCAGCCTGGGGCTGCTACCGGCGCAGATCGCGCCCTTTGTGGTCCGGCGCATCGGCCTGACTCAGGCCCGGCGCCTGGCCCTGACGGCGGCGCGTTTTGACGGGCACGAGGCACGGCGCCTGGGCCTGGTGCATTTTGTCGAGCAGGATGCGCAAGCCTTGGCCGAACGCCTGGACGCGGTACTCGAGCACGTCCTGTGCTGCGCTCCAGAGGCCAATGCCGCGACCAAGGCCCTGCTGCTGGCCAGCACCGAACAACCGTTGGGGCCATTGCTCGACCAGGCCGCCGAGTGGTTCAGCGCTGCAGTGACAGGCGCAGAAGGCGTCGAGGGCACCCTGGCGTTTGTCCAGAAACGCAAACCAGGTTGGGCGCCCTGACAACATCGCAAGCAGGCCCTTACCGACTCCGCACTCACCAATGGAAACCCGACCATGCCCACCCTGCGCAAAATTCTCATCGCCAACCGCGGTGAAATTGCCTGCCGCATCCAGCGCACCGCCCAGGCCCTGGGCTATCGCACCGTGGCCGTCTTCAGCGATGCGGATGCCGACGCCCTGCATGTGCAACTGGCCGACGAAGCCGTGCACATCGGCCCTGCTGCGGTGGCCCAGTCCTACCTCAATGCCCAGGCGATCCTCGACGCAGCACGGCGCAGCGGGGCCGACGCGATCCATCCCGGCTACGGTTTCCTCTCGGAAAACGCGCCGTTCGCCCAAGCCTGCGCCGACGCCGGGCTGACCTTTATCGGTCCAAGCCCCGAGGCCATCGAACTGATGGGCAGCAAACGCCTGTCGAAGATCGCCATGCTCGCTGCGGGCGTGCCGTGCATCGCCGGCTACCAGGGCGCAGAGCAAGACGATCAGACCCTGGCGCGCGAAGCCGAGCACATCGGCTATCCCTTGATGATCAAGGCCAGCGCCGGTGGTGGTGGACGCGGCATGCGCCTGGTGCACGAGGCCGACCAGCTAGTGGAGCAACTGCGCACCGCGCGCTCCGAAGCCCTGAATGCCTTTGGCAGCGCCGAGCTGATTCTGGAGCAGGCACTGATCGCTCCGCGCCACGTTGAAATCCAGTTGTTCGGCGATCAACACGGCCACCTGATCTATCTCGGCGAGCGTGACTGTTCCATCCAGCGCCGCCATCAGAAAGTCATCGAAGAGGCACCTTGCCCGGTGATGAGCCCACAGCTGCGCCAGGCCATGGGCGAAGCCGCACTGAAGGCGGCGCGCGCGGTCAATTATGTCGGTGCCGGCACCGTGGAGTTCTTGCTCGATAGCCGGGGGCACTTTTACTTCCTCGAAATGAACACCCGGTTGCAGGTCGAGCATCCGGTCACCGAACTGATCACCGGTCTCGACCTGGTGGCTTGGCAACTGCAGGTCGCCGCTGGATTGCCCCTGCCGTTGCGCCAGGAACAGGTCGAACTCAAGGGGCATGCCATGGAGGTGCGCCTGTATGCCGAAGACCCGGCGCAGGCGTTCATGCCGCAGACCGGGCGCGTCCATCACTGGTTGCCGGCGCTGCAAGAAGGGGTGCGCATTGACCATGGCCTGCTCGAAGGGCAGCAGGTCAGCCCGTTCTACGACCCCATGCTGGGAAAAATCATCGCTTACGGCGCTACTCGCGAAGAGGCCCGGCGCAAACTGTTGCGGGCAGTCGAAGACACGGTCCTGCTGGGGGTGCAGACCAATCAGCGCTTGCTCGCCGCTCTGCTGGACCATCCGCAGTTCATCGCTGGCGAGTTCAGTACCGACTTTATCCCCGAGCATTTCAGCGCTCACCCAAGCCTGCCCCCCCACACCCCCAACGCCGAAGAACTGGCAATCGCCGCGGCCTTGTTCTACCAGCAGTCCGCCCAGGTGCACGGCGCAGGGCTCACGGGCTGGCGCAACAATGCCAGTGCCCCGCTGCAACTGCAGATCGGCCTGCAGGATGCCCGTTGGCCTGCGCAGATAACGGTGCTGGCCGAAGGTCAGTTGCGCATTGAGGTGGCCGCGCAAACACTGCACCTGAAGTTGCTGGAGATCAGCCCGCACTCAGCCTATCTGGAGCTCGATGGTATCCGCCGGCGTTGTGCCTATGCCTTGGCCCACGACCAGCTCTGGCTGGGCACCCGTCCTGGCGCCCTGGTGCTGCAAGACCAGACGCTGGCACCGGTGCGTGGCCAGGCCGCCGCCAGTTGTGGGACCCTGAAAGCGCCGATGGACGGGGCGATCGTCGATGTGTTGGTCAGCGAAGGCGCACAGGTCAGCAAGGGCCAATTGCTCCTGGTACTGGAGGCAATGAAGATGGAACACCCGCTCAAAGCCGGCATCGACGGCGTGATCAAACGCTTGCAGGTCAGCCGGGGCGATCAGGTGAAAAATCGTCAGATTCTGTTGGAGGTTGAATAAGTCCCTAGGCGGAACCGCCGCGGTTGGCTACGCTCAGCCTCATCAGTACGCGGATACCGGGAAAGCTGCGATGCCTCATTGGCTGGTAATTGATCTTGAAGCGACAACTGATGATGGCGGCTGGCCTATCGAAGAGATGGAAATCATTGAAATCGGTGCCACCCTGGTCAACCGCCAGGGCCGCGAGCTGGATCACTTCCAGCGCTTCGTCCGGCCGTTGCGACGGCCCTTGTTGACCCCATTTTGTCGGGAACTGACCCATATCACCCAGGCCAACATTGACGCGGCCCAACCGCTGGCAGACGTCTGGCTGCAGTTCGAACGCTGGCTCGGCCAGCATCACAGCCGCCTGGAGGGCTGGGCCAGTTGGGGCGACTACGATCGCAAACAGTTGCTCCAGGAATGGCAGCGCCTGCAACTCGACAGCGCCCTGAGCCGGGTGCCGCACATGAATCTCAAGCAGCGCTTTGCCAAGGCCCGCCGACTGGAGCGGCCACTGGGCCTCAATGCGGCCCTGCAACTGGCCGGCCTGCAGTTCAGCGGGCAACAGCATCGGGCGCTCGAGGATGCGCGCAATACCGCCCGTTTATTACCGTTGACCCTGCCCGCCACTCCTTGAGTGCAACAGGTGACGGGCGAAAAGGCCTTGTGCATACTGGCCGGCCTTTTTAGCCCTTTTCGAGGAATCGCCCATGTTCAAAGTCAACGAGTACTTCGACGGCACCGTCAAGTCGATTGCTTTCGGCACTGCCGAAGGTCCGGCCACCATCGGCGTCATGGCAGCGGGCGAATACGAGTTTGGTACTAGCCAGCGCGAAATCATGCACGTGGTCTCCGGCGCCCTGACCGTCAAACTGCCGGACAGCGACGATTGGCAAACCTTCGCCGCCGGCAGCCAGTTCAATGTTCCGGCCAACAGCAAGTTCCAACTCAAAGTGGCGGTCGACAGCGCCTACCTGTGCGAATACCGCGGCTAAGCGTTATTGCGCTACAACAAAAATGCCCGTGTCCTGCGACACGGGCATTTTTCGTTTTGCACCCACGGGATTACTCGAGAATCGTCACCGGCATGCCAACTTCCAGCCGCCCATTGGCGTCGTTGACCAGATTCTGCCCAAACATCGCACCATCGGCTTGTGCGCGATACTGCTGCAGGGTTGCCAACGGCTCGCGGTCAGTACTGCGCTCACCGGTCTGCGGGTCGATGGTGGTCAGGATGCAACGCGAGCATGGCTTGACCACACGGAACTCGACATCGCCAATGCGAATCCGCTTCCAGCCGTCCTCGGCAAACGCTTGGCTGCCTTCGATCACCAGGTTGGGCCGGAACCTGAGCATCTCCAGCGGCCGACCGACCCGTTGCACCAGGTCATCGAGCGAAGCCTGGCCAATCAACAGCAGGGGGAAACCATCGGCGAAGGCGACTTTATCGTCATCCTTGCCATAGCCTGCCTGGGTGGTCCGGGCCAACACCTCGGGTACTTGCACCAGGCGCGTGGGCTTTCCGATAAACGCGCTGACCCAGGCAGCCGCGGCGTCACCGGCATCAGGCACCCGCAAGGTGTCGCGCCAGATGGTCACGCCACGCAGTTCGGCGTCGTCCACCGGCAAGGCCACCTCAATCGGCGAATGCCCAGGCGCCGCCAGTGTCAGGCCACCCGTGGCATTCCACAGGGCCGACAATTGACTCATCGCCGCAACCGCCCGCTGCGTCAGAAACCGCCCACTGGCCTCGTCCACCAGCATCCAGCGACGGTCACCGACCAGCCCCAGCGTGTCCAGGTGCGCCTGTTGCAGGACTTCACCCTTGGCGGACTTGAGTGGATAACGGTACAGCGCGCTCAGACGCAACATGGCCAGCTCCCTGATGGGCAAAAACGCCACCCTATACGAGCTTGATCGCCGAATCAAAGGCCGGGGGGGCTCCAACGCCTTGCAGGTGCGGATTTTGTGGGGCTGGCAACGCGAGTAGACGGAGCGCCGCCCGGCCCACAGTAAATCTGCCTACCCGCAAGTATTGTGTACCGCCAGCAAACCTGTGGGAGCAAGGCTTGCCGCGATAGCGTTGTGTCGGGGGCCATCGATGTTGAATGGACCGGCCCCATCGCGGGCAAGCCCGCTCCCACAGTGGTTCTGGGTGTTCGCAGATTCTGGGTACACCCACTCAACCTGTGGGAGCTGGCGCCCGCTTGCGGCTTGCCCGCGATAGCGGTGTGTCAGGGGCCATCGATGTTGAATGGACCGGCCCCATCGCTAGCAGGTCGGCAGGCCTTACCACTCATCAGGCTGGGACTTCATCGAGCATCAACCGCTGGCGCACCACATCGACCAGTTTGTCGGGCTGGAACTTGGAAAGGAAGTTGTCGCAACCGACCTTCTTCACCATCGATTCGTTGAAACTGCCGGATAGCGAGGTGTGCAGCACCACGTACAGCCCCCGCAAACGCGGATCGTTGCGGATCTCGGTAGTCAGGCGGTAGCCGTCCATTTCCGGCATTTCCGCGTCGGTGAAGACCATCAGCAGCTTCTCGGTCATCTCCACCCCACTGTCTGCCCAGCTCTTGAGCAGTTTCAAGGCTTTCAGGCCGTCGCTGGCAATGTGCATTTTCACCCCCAATTGGCTGAGGGTATCGCGCATCTGCGCCAGCGCCACGTTGGAGTCGTCCACCAGCAACACTTCACGATGGCGGGCACGCTCGAGTACTGGGTCCTCGAGTTTCTCGCGCGAGACCTTGGTGCTGTAGGGCACGATCTCGGCGAGGACTTTTTCGACGTCGATGATTTCCACCAACTGTTCATCGACTTTGCTGATGGCGGTCAGGTAATGCTGGCGACCTGCGCTAGTCGGCGGAGGCAGAATGGCTTCCCAGTTCATGTTGACGATGCGGTCCACACCGCCGACCAGGAACGCCTGAACCGAACGGTTGTACTCGGTGACGATAATCGTGCTGTTGGGGCCCGGCACCAGCGGGCGCATGCCAATGGCCTGGGACAAGTCGATCACCGGCAGGGTCTGTCCACGCAGATTGACCACACCACAGACAAATGGATGACGATGGGGCATCAGCGTCAGCTTGGGCAGCTGCAGGACTTCTTGCACCTTGAAGACGTTGATCGCGAACAACTGCCGACCGGCCAGGCGGAACATAAGGATTTCCAGGCGGTTCTCACCCACCAGTTGGGTGCGTTGATCTACCGTGTCGAGAATGCCGGCCATTATGACTCCTGGGTTTACCGATGAATTCACTCAGGCAAGGTATCGGCGGCGGCCTGCACTTCTTGACCCTGGAGAGACGGGCCGCGTAAAAAAATTGATGTCATATTGGCATCATGCTCTACTGAATGAATCTCCCCCGGGTAACGTGCTCCACGAACAGCCCCCATCAGCCTTGCGTGTAGCGCATCAGGGAAACCCCTAGATGCAATCGGGACTCGCCTGATATTCGTGATATCCAATAGCCATTAATGTGACGCCATTCTCATTGCATGAATGGAGTCAGGCTTTTGTTGTTGATCGCGGAGCCACCGCCAGGCCCTCTTTACCCCCCTTCAAAACATTCAGCGAGAGCCTCACGACGCCGTGTCGCCGATGTTCGTTGTGCTACCCCTGCCACCAACGCCGTAGCCCTATGGGTAACTGGTAGGGACCTGCCGGAAAAACCGGAACCGTCCTACAGACTTTGTGCAATTGCAGACAGTAACTTAGCCCCGTTCACCAGACGCCCGATTGCCCTACCTGACTTGAAGTCGTGGAGAAAAGCATGTTGATCGAACGGAATAACTGGAACCCTCGACTGCCTGAATTCCTGATTGAAGCCGAAATGCTGCTGGCAAAATCGGAGGAGTGCCTGGCGCACCTGCAATTGATCAAAAACGACCCGGACGCCATCCACTGCCTGCTTGGCACTCTGCTGACCCTGGCCAATCGCGCGGACGTCCTGGCCCTGGGCGCCATCTGTACATTTGCCCGCTCCCTTCACGCCGTACTCAGTCAGGTACGGGGGCAAGTCGATCTGCATGACCAGGCACTTGGTGCTTTAAAGGAGTGTTTGACGCTGATCGCCTGGCAACTGGAACTGGTCGATCGACATACCGGTGATCTGCGCCTCGACAACACCGAGCAGGCGTTTTTGCTTGAGGCATTCGTGGCGCAAATCGACTGTGCGGCCTTTCCGTTCGCCGGGCCGACCAGCGGCCTGGCCTGCGCAAACATGGCCACCAGGCGGGCGTGAAGCTCGTCATCAAGACCGTGCCGGGGCGATGTGCGCAAGCGCGACCAACCGCACCTTAGGTGGTAACATGCGCACCAATTAATTGACGCTACAGAAATGACACTCTGAATCCCGGCCCTTGGCGGCGGGAAGTGCAAGGCTCTACCTTGCCCCTCAGACTGCTCTGCTTTGCAGCCGCCCGCTCCAGTCAATCACCCTGACCGGCCAGCCCACAGCGAACATTCATGGGTTCCCTGCGCCATGCACGCCAGCCTCAAATCAGTCATGAACTGGCGCCCCTCCCGACAGGCAGCACAACGCCTGACCCTGCTGCTTTGCCTTTGCACTGCCATCGGTTGCCTGCTGGCCTATTCCCTGTCCAGCCCGGTGTCATTGGCCTTGCTGGTGTTAAGCCTGGCGGCGGCAATCGGCGTATTGCGCCAATACCTGCGCTTGCGCAGCGCCATCAAGTTTCAGCCCCACGAGCTGGCGGACCGCTTGCTGCAGGTCCAGGAAAGCGAACGTCATCGACTCAGCCGGGAGTTGCACGACGACATCGGCCAATTGCTCACCGCAGCAAAACTGCAAAACGAATGGCTCAAGCGCCGCCTGCCAGCAGAACTGCACAGCCACTGCAACCTGCTCGGCGAAACCCTGGAAGACACCTTGGGCAAGGTGCACGACATCTGCGTCGTGCTCAATCCACGGCAACTGTCGAGCCTGGGCCTGGAAGCCAGTTTACGCGCCCATCTGCTCAAGACGCTGGCCAACAACAGCCTGCACTGGAGCCTGGAATGCCAGCAGCAACTGGCAGGCATTCCAGAAGAAATGGCGGTCGCGGCGTTTCGCGTCACCCAGGAAGCCATCACCAATGTGCTGCGCCACGCCCAGGCCGAGAATCTGCTGGTCCGTTTGCAACGTACCCCGGAGGGGCTGGCACTGTTGATCAGTGACGATGGCGTGGGCTTTTGTCCTGCCGCGTTTCCTGGCCGTGAAGGACAGCGTGGCATGGCGGGCATGTCGGAACGGGTCGAGCAGTTGGGCGGCAAGCTGGACGTCAGAAGTGACCCGGGCAAGGGGACACGGATCGACGCCCTTTTCCCCTGGGCACCCCGCACACTCGAACGAGCCGCCACCCATAAGGTTCCCCATTGACTTGCAATTTGCTACTGGTAGATGACCACTCGCTGATCAGGGCTGGCGTGCGTGCGCTGGTCCTGGATATTCCCGGCTATGCGGTGATTGGTGAGGCCGACGATGGGGCCCAGGTGCTGGAGATGGTCGAGACCTTGAACCCGGACATCATTGTCCTCGACCTCTCGATGAAGCAGGTCGGCGGATTGGACGCACTGCAAAGGCTCAAGGCGGTCCATCCGCAGAGCAAGGTGCTGATCCTGTCGATGCATACCGACCCGACGCTGGTCATGCGCGCCCTGGAGTCCGGGGCTCATGGCTACCTGCTCAAGGACACCACGGCCACGGAGCTCGCGCACGCCCTTGAAGCCCTGCGCAACAACGAACGCTACCTGAGCCCCGCCATCGCCCACACCGTGATCGACCAGGCGCTGGCACGGGCCCACAGCCCTCAGGCTCCCACCGTTGATAGCCATAACCTCACCGCGCGGCAACTGGAGATCCTGCGGCTGATCGTACGCGGCAAATCCACTCGCGAGATTGCCTGCGGCCTGGGGCTGAGTATCAAGACCGTGGAAACCCACCGCTCGCAGATCATGAAGCGCCTGCAGATCTACGAGGTGGCGGGGCTGGTGCTATTTGCCGTGCGCGAGCGCATCATCAGCCTCGACGACTGACCCGGTTCACGCCTTGAGCAAAGGCGAGTCCGCGGGTAGATGCACGCGCAATGCGCCAGGACGCACCGAAAAGCGCAGGCTCTCGCCTTCCAGTGGCTCGCCATCAAGATTGATATAGAGCCCCTCCGAGACCTTGATCTCGACCCATGGCAGGCGCGCGCGGACAAACATGTTGTCGATGCCCCAACCGTCCGCCAACAAATCCTTGAGCGTGCCCACGACATCCTGCGGTGCCGGGAGGATGCTGACATCCAGCAGGCCGTCATTGACCAGCGCCTGCGGACATAACTCATGCCCGCCACCGGCCTGCCGGCCATTGCCGATCCCCAGTGCCAGTAACTGCCCATGCCAGTGAAAATCGGGACCTTGCAACTCGCCGTAGGCGGCATGCAACTCGCTGAAGCGCGACAGTCCGGTGAACAGGTAAGCCGCCCCGCCCAGCATCTTCTTCAGGTCTTCAGAGGTGTTCGCCGTCACCTGGCTGCCAAATCCGCCGGTCGCCATGTTGAGAAATACCTGACCGCCCACTTCCCCCAGGTCGATCGGTTGCGCCGGCACGTCGAGCAACGCGAGCGCCTCTCGCGGTACCAGGGAAACCCCTGCTGCGCGCGCAAAGTCATTGGCTGTACCCAACGGCAGCAGCACCAGGCTAGCTTGATCAGTCTGCGCCGCCAGCGCTTCAGCGATGTCGCGCAAGGTACCGTCGCCACCTCCGGCAATCAATCGGGTAAAGCCGGCAGCCAGTGCCTCTTGCACCAGACGCTGGGCGTCCCCGGCTTCCCATGTCAGGCGCACCGCCAGTTCCCAGCCTTGTTCGCGCTTTTCCTCGACCGCCGAACGGACCTCTTCGTTGAGTGCCTGCTTACCGTGCAAAATCAACAGCGCCTTGCGCTCACTCATCGTCATCTCCCCGGTTGATCTAAGGCCTCTGGCAAATGTTGACCACACACGCGACTGAAAGAGCCAACGACCGCGATAAGTTTCGAGTTTTTTCTTACAGCCTGTGACGAATCGGCCTAATTGACGCTGAATTGATATTGGAACACCTTGTGTCCAGGCATCTCAGGAACAGATCGGTAATACACAAGGAAGTGAATACTTATGAATGGCACCGCCCTCCAGACCCTGACCCGCTTCACAACAAAAAAACCTGCACCGACAACCCCCAAGGGCGACCCAGACTCGGCAACCCGTTGCACGTCCATACCAGCCGAAGGAAGCGACATGGAACCTCGTATCGCAGAACTGGAGGCCCATCTCAAGTCACTGCACAAGAACCTTTACCAGGCCCGGGACGAGTTGCAAGCCATCAGGTACAGGGTTGCCTACTCGACCGGCATCCTCATCGTGATCATCGGTCTCGCCAGCTGGATTGCCAACAGCCGCTTCGATCAACTGCTGACACTACTCAACTAAGCATGCGCCAGACCCGGGCTGCAGCACGGGCCTGGCGCGAATCAGCCAAGCACTTCACTCAATGGAATGAAGTTCACCCAATCACCTTCGACCAGGGTGCGCTCCTCCAGCACCTCGACCAGCCCTTCGGCCCACGCGGCACTGCGTAACACTCCGGAGCTCTGGTTGCGGTAGACAACTGCCCGCCCCTGCTCCAGGCGTCCACGCAGGTATTCGCGACGGTTACCGGCCTTGGGCCAGGCAAACCCTGCCGAGACCTGGAACTGCAGCGGGGTCACCTCCGTGACGCCCTGGCGTCGTAACAGATAGGGCCGCGCCAGCAAGGCGAAGGTCACCAGGGTCGACGCCGGATTGCCCGGCAAGCCAATCACCGGCACACCTTGAAAGTGCCCAAATGTCAGGGGTTTGCCGGGTTTGATCGCCAGCTTCCATAACGCCAATTCACCCGCCTCGCGCAGCGCAATACCAAGGAAATCCGCTTCGCCGACTGACACCCCGCCAGTGGAGAGGATCAGGTCGACGCTGCCCAGTTGCGCAAGACGCTCGCGGGTGGCCTGCAGGTTGTCCGGCAAGATGCCCGCATCCAGCACCTCACACCCCAGGCGCTGCAACCAACTGCACAGCAGCACCCGATTGCTGTTGTAGATCTGCCCAGGCCCGAGTGCCTGCCCCGGCTCCACCAACTCATCCCCTGTCGACAGCACGGCGACCCGCACTTTGCGGACCACCCGCAGCTCGGCATTGCCCAATGATGCGGCCAGGCCAAGTTCGATCGGTCCCAGGCGAGTACCGGCGTTCAGCACCCGTTCGCCCACGGTGGTCTCCTGCCCTTGCGGGCGAATGTTCTGCCCGACGTGCAATGGCTCACTGAAGCGCACCCGCTGATCGGCCAGGACCTCGGTGTTTTCCTGCATTTCAACGCAGTCCGCACCGGCCGGCACCGGGGCACCGGTAAAGATCCGCGCACAGGTACCTGGAGCCAATGGCTCGGGAGCCATCCCGGCAAAGATCTTCTGGCTGACGAGCAATGGTTCGCCTGTCCAGTCGGCGACGCGCACGGCGTAGCCGTCCATGGCACTGTTGGGCCACGGCGGCAGATCGAGGCTCGAGAGCAGATCCTCGGCCAGCACCCGGCCTTCAGCGGCCGCCAACGGCAGGTGCTCAAACTCGACAATCGGCGCAGCCTCGGCCATCTCCAGCAGGCGCGCCAATGCTACTTCGACTGGCATCAAGCTGCCGGTCTTGCCAGGCTTACCCACGGGATTCACAAGGTGCTGCCTGTTTCAAATGGGCGACAAAGTTGCACGGCCGGTGACGGACATCCAACTGCTCGGCCAGAATTCCATCCCAGCCAGTGCGTACCGCATTGGTGGAGCCCGGCAGGCAGCACACCAGAGTGCCATTGGCCAGGCCGGCCAGCGCGCGGGACTGCACCGTCGAGGTGCCGATGTCCGCCACCGATATCTGGCGAAACAACTCGCCGAAGCCATCGACCTGCTTGTCCAGCAGGCAACTGACGGCTTCCGGGGTGCTGTCGCGTCCGGTGAAGCCAGTCCCGCCGGTAATCAGCACCACTTGCACCACGTCGTCGGCAATCCAGGTGGCTACTTGCGCACGTATTTTGTACAAGTCATCTTTAAGCAGCACCCGTGCAGCGAGGTGATGGCCGGCAGCGCCCAGACGGTCGACAAAGACCTGTCCCGAGGTATCGGTGTCCAGTGTGCGAGTGTCGCTGACAGTCAGCACCGCGATGTTCAGCGGGGCGAAAGGTACATCAGCCTTGGCTTTCATAGGCTCGTCCAGTTGTAGGAGAAACAGCCCGGTGTTATATCACAGCGCCTTGTTTTTTTGCCGCCCCGATGGAGTAGCGCCATGCCCTTGAATGCTCAGCTACCACCCTGCTCGATCCTGCTCCTGGCAGGCGGACGCGGCCAGCGCATGGGCGGCCAGGACAAGGGCTTACTCGAGTGGCAGGGCGAACCTTTGATCAGCCATCTGCACCGGCTGACGCGCAGCTTGACCGATGACCTGATCATCTCCTGCAACCGTAATCGGCACCGGTACGCGGCCTACGCCGACCAACTGGTGCACGACGAGATTGCCGACTTCCCTGGACCGTTGGCCGGCATTCGCGCGGGCCTGGCGGCGGCACGGCACGCCCATCTGCTGGTGCTGCCGTGCGATGTGCCGCGCATTGATGCCCAGCTTGTGCACGACATGCGCGCAGCCGCCAGCCAGCACCCGGCCACCCCCTTGATGCTACGCCAGGGTGAACATTGGCAACCGTTGTTATGCGTGATCCCGGTAGCGCTTGCGCAGGCGTTTGAAAGCGCCTGGAATACCGGTGAGCGCAGTCCTGGGCGTATCATGCGTAATCTGGGTGCTTTGGCCTTGCAGTGCCCGGACCATGATCAGCGCCTGGCCAACCTCAATACGCCCGAGCTGTTAAGCCTGCATGCCAGCGTGTCAGAATGACGGCGCCAAGGAACTTGCCGGCGTGTCACACGTCTCAAGTCCAGTACTTAAAAGAATTCATTTGCGGAGACATCTCATGACTCAACGGACCCTCGCCACTTTCATGCTTGCTCTGGGCCTGGCCACCCTTGCTGGTTGCTCCTCGCCTGCAGTCATCACCTTGAATGACGGTCGCGAAATCCAGTCTGTCGATAGCCCTAGATTCGATTCCGAGTCGGGTTTCTACGAGTTCGAACAACTGGACGGCAAGCAGACCCGCATCAACAAGGATCAGGTTCGCACCGTTAAAGAGCTGTAACCCTCGGCCTCTACGCCTGCACGACAATGCCCGCCCTGCGCGGGCGTTGTCGTATCTGGGAGACGGAAAAACCTGTTGTGCAATACCTATGGCGAAGACTCACCAGGCCAGTCTGATCCGGCTTTCGAAAACCCGCTCTACACCGCTCAGCGGATCGCTGAAGCGCAACCCCCTGGCCAACAGCTTCAGCGGATTGGCGTAGTCGTCCTCGACATCCTTCAGTACCTGCGGATAGAACGGGTCATTGCAGATGCTCGCCCCCAGCGCAGTCATGTGCACCCGTAACTGGTGCTTCTTCCCGGTCACCGGGGACAAGCCGTACCGCCAGAGGTCGCCATTCTTTTCCAGGACCTGCACCGCCGTTTCGGTGTTACTCACCCCTGGGCCTTCCTGCATGCGAAAGAAGGGTTCGCCATCCACCAGCCGGCTTTTGTGGACCAAGGGAAATGCCAGCTGGGGCAACGCCTGGGCAATGGCTTCGTAGTATTTGTCGATCCTGCGGGTTGGAAACAGCGACTGATACGCCGAACGGCTTTGCGGATTGGCGGAAAACAGCACCAGCCCGGCGGTGTGCCGATCGATGCGATGCAACGGCACCAGATGGGGATTGTCCAGGCGGCGAATCAAGCGGCGCAGCAGGGTCTGCTCGACATATTCACCCGCTGGCGTCACTGGTAGAAAATGCGGTTTGTCCGCCACGATCAGGTGCTCGTCGGCATACAGGATCGTTTCCAGAACCGGGATGACCTTTTCGTCCGGCACTTCGCGAAAGTAATGGATACGCAAGCCTTCCTTGTAGGCCAGGTCCAGGGTAATCGCCTGGCCCTGGGCATCGAGGACGCGACCACGGGCGATCCGGTCCAGCCACTGTTCGCGCCCAATGGCACTGAAGTGTTCGCACAGGCAGTCAAGCACGGTGACCCAGGAACCCGGTGGCAGGTACAGCGTGCTGGCCTGGCTCTGGGCGGCGGAAAATGATGAAGTGGACATACACAGGCTCTTGCGGTTAATGCAGACGAGCATTATCCAGCAACAGCTGGAGCCCACCTAGGGAAGATTCCGTGCCGCCGTGGTTCAGGCTCCACAGGTGGCCATTGATTCGCGCAAGGCCGCAGCCTCGGTGAACTCTTTCAACCAGCGCAATACCTCCACCGCTTCCCAGCGCCCGGGATCATAAAGCGCGTAGAGCAAACCCTGATAACCCACCACATCCAGTTGCCGGTGATACCCGGCGCGCTGGAACAAGGCTTCGATTTCCGCGAAGCAGGTATTGAAGTGCAATTTGTTGAATGGGGTCTTCCCTTCCGTCACCAGGCCATCGAGCCGCAACTCCAGAACCGCCTCACGCACCACGTCGGCCGACATCCGGTTCACGCTGGCTTTCAACTGTTCGACATTGACCATGCTGTATCACTCCTGTTTCGTATGCGCCCGCTGATGCCTGACGCTTTATGCAAATGCTTGCTGGACCGCCCTCAGCCACGTCCCACATAGCTGACCACCCAGAGCACTACGCCCCAGATCGGGGCCGGGTCGAGATCGTCGAAGGCAACCGAGGCCACCGAGGGCCGGGCAGCCTTGAGCAGCAGCCCGCCCTTGGGGTCGGCCGCCAGCAAGCGCACGCAGTATTCGTTGTCGCCATCGAGGTGAGCCACCACGTACTGATCCTGAACCGGTCTGATCGAACGATCGACGATCAGGCGGTCACCTGGATAAATACCAAAGCCCAGCAAGCTGTCGTCTTCCACCAGCACCGCACGTACCTGGGGCGCGCCCAGGCCGACAATTCGGTCGAGGGAGAAGTTCTGGCCTCGAACTTCGGCGGCACAATGCACGGCGCTGAGGCTCAGCTCATCGGCATCGGGCAAGTGCAGGCGCTGGGTACTGGCGAGCAAGGTGAGGGACATGGCGGCCTCCCGGATAACTGTATGCACATACAGTAACCGAATATCCGGATGGGTGCCAATGCATGTCGCGTGGGACACGACAAACGGAGTGCATGGTGCTGAACTGGCTCCAGGTATCAGCGCAGGAAGGCGACGACTTGCTCGGCGTCGAAGGGCCAGCCCAGTTCCGCGCCGGTATCGACCCGGCGCAGCACCGGGATCCGCAGGCCATAGGCGTCGAACAGTTGCTGGCTATCGGCGATGTCCACCAGCTCTACTAACAGGCCGTGCTCGACCAGCGGCATCAGTTCCGCTTCGGCGAGTTCACACAGGTGGCAGCCAAGGGTGCCGAACAACTGGCATTCAGGGGGCATGACAGACGGACCACGAAAGAATGGGTGTTCATTCTAGGCTGGCCACCAAAAACCGTCGAGCACGGGGCGGCCACCATCAGTCCTGACTGACCGCGCCGATCTTGTGGATCGACAGGTCAGCGCCGTAGTACTCCTCTTCCTGGCTCAGGCGCAGTCCGTGCAGGCGCTTGATCACGCCGTATACCAACAGTCCGCCGAGTAGCGCGATGACAATGCCCAACGCGGTGCCGATCAATTGACTGACCAGGCTGACGCCACCCAGGCCGCCCAATGCTGTCTGGCCGAAAATCCCACAGGCGATGCCGCCCCAGGCCCCGCATAGGCCATGCAGTGGCCAGACACCGAGTACGTCGTCGATCTTCCATTGGTTTTGCGCCGCGATAAAACACCAGACAAACAGGGCGCCGGCAATGGCCCCCGTGACCAACGCACCCACCGGGTGCATCAGGTCGGAGCCGGCACAGATGGCCACCAGCCCGGCCAAGGGACCGTTGTGCAGGAACCCTGGGTCGTTACGTCCGACGATCAGGGCCGCCATGGTGCCGCCGACCATCGCCATCAACGAGTTGACCGCTACCAGGCCACTGACCCCTTGCAGCGTTTGTGCACTCATGACGTTAAATCCGAACCAGCCAACGATCAGTATCCACGAGCCAAGGGCCAGGAACGGAATGCTCGACGGCGCAAACGCCACCAGTCGCCCCTCGCGGTATCGCCCGTTACGTGGCCCGAGCAGCAGCACTGCCGCCAGGGCCAGCCAGCCCCCCATGGCATGCACCACCACGGAGCCCGCGAAGTCATGGAAGCTGGCGCCAAACTGCTCCAGCAACCAGGCCTGCAGGCCAAGATTGCCGTTCCAGACCATGCCTTCGAAAAATGGGTAGATAAACGCCACGATCAACGCCGTCGCGCACAGTTGCGGAACGAAGCGCGCCCGCTCGGCGATCCCTCCCGAAATAATCGCTGGAATGGCGGCGGCAAAGGTCAGCAGGAAGAAAAACTTCACCAGGCCATATCCGTGATCGGCGCTGAGCACGGCGGCCGGTTGCAGGAAATTGACCCCGTAGGAAATCCAGTAGCCTATAAAGAAGTAGGCCAGTGTCGAGACCGCAAAGTCGCTGAGGATCTTCGACAGGGCATTGACCTGATTCTTTTGGCGAACCGTACCCACTTCAAGAAAGGCAAAACCGGCATGCATGGCCAGGACCATCACCGCGCCAATCAGGATGAACAGGGTATTGGAGCTATGGACCAGGGTGGCCACTGCACTTTGCACATTTTCCATGGGATTGGCAGACCTTCAAACCGCAAATAGCACCAAAGCAGTTCGTCGAGCCTGTGCGCGCACCAAGTTGATACTTTCCCTGGTTTCAACCCGGTTTGACGGTGAACCGTTTTGGCGCAAAGACTTCAACGCGATCAATCATTGCTTCGATGTTGCCGCGAGTTTCTATTATTTGAGTTAAGGTTTTCGCCAGGCATGCCCGTTTCAGGACAATCGAAGCGCCCGGCGCACCAGGACATAGCAAAAGCTGTACCAGTCATTTGCACTGAACCTTAGTGCAAGGCCCATACTCGAACCTTTGACACGCCACTTATGGAGATCACCATGGCCAGCAAAACAGCAAAGACTGCTCAAGAAATCCTGATGGATGATTTTCAGACTCTGGTCAGCGACACCGAACGTTTGCTGGAGCACACCGCGACCCTGGCTGGCGATCAAGCCGACGAATTGCGTGACCAGATTCATCAGAGCCTGTTGCGTGCCCGTGAAACCCTGCAATTGACCCAGGACTCCCTGACCGAACGCGGCAAGGCCGCCGTGACGGCCACCGAAGACTACGTCCAGGCCAACCCTTGGCAGTCCGTAGGGATCGCTGCCGGTGTCGGCTTCCTGATCGGCCTGCTGGCGACACGGCGCTGATATGGCTATCGGTGAATCCGGCTCGTCCGAGACTGGTACTGGCTCCTCGCCGCGACGCCTGGGCGCCGCTTTTCTGGGATTGCTGCACAGCCACGTAGAGCTGTTCGGCATCGAATTGCAGGAACAGAAAGCCCGTACCGTCAGCCTGTTGCTGTTTGCCGGCCTGGCCCTGGTGTTCGCCCTGCTGTTGCTGGTGGGCATTTCGGCACTGGTGATGATTCTGCTCTGGGACACTTACCGCCTGACCGCGATCATTGGCCTATGCGTGTTCTACGCAGCAGCCGCGCTGTTCTGCGGGATGCGCCTGAAAGCGGCAATTTTCGATGAGTCCTCGCCATTCCACGCGACCCTCGAAGAGCTGGCCAATGACCGGGAGCGCCTGCTGCCATGAACCTGCCTGAAATCCCCAAGAACAGTACCCGCAAGGAAATGCGCAAGGCCCTGCTGCGCCTGCGCATGGAAATGCATCGCCAGGAAATCCGTCACGAGTCGCAACAATTGTTGCAGCCGCTGCAGCGTGTACGGGGCATGGGCCAGAGCTTCCAAGACGGCCTGGGCATCAAGCATGCCCCGCTGTGGGGCGTGGCTGCAGTCACCCTGCTCGGATTTCTGACGGGCAAGGGCGCCAAGGGCGGCGGCATACGCAGTGCCACCCGCCTAGTCCGATTGGGCACTACGCTGCTGCCACTGATTCGTATGGTGCTACAAGGCGCCTCACGCAAGGACTGATCGGCACATCATTGTCAGCCCGACCGAACCTCTTGCCCGAGAGCTTCGGTCGGGCTTGCAGCCTGGCGCTTGAACCGGGAAGCTAGCGCATCAGTTCCCTGACGGAGAGATCAGCCTTGGATTGGCAGACCCTGCTTAACCGTGAACGCCTCGGCAAACCTGTGCACAGTCCGGAAGAACTTGGCCGCAGCCCTTTCCACAAGGATCATGACCGGGTGATTTTCTCCGGGGCCTTCCGTCGCCTGGGCCGCAAGACCCAGGTCCACCCGGTTCACAGCAACGATCACATCCACACGCGCCTGACCCATTCGCTGGAAGTCAGCTGCGTGGGGCGTTCGCTGGGCATGCGCGTCGGTGAAACCATTCGCAGTGCCCTACCCGACTGGTGCGAGCCCAGTGACTTGGGGATGGTGGTGCAATCGGCCTGTCTGGCTCATGACATTGGCAATCCACCCTTTGGCCACTCCGGCGAAGACGCCATTCGCTACTGGTTCCAGCAAGCCGCGAACAAAGGCTGGCTGGATGCAATGAGTGAAGTGGAACGTAACGACTTCCTCAACTTCGAGGGCAATGCGCAAGGCTTCCGAGTGCTGACTCAACTGGAGTATCACCAGTTCGATGGCGGCACCCGACTGACCTACGCCACCCTTGGCACCTACCTCAAGTACCCCTGGACCGCACGACACGCCGACTCACTGGGCTACAAGAAACACAAGTTCGGCTGTTATCAGAGCGAACTGCCCCTGCTCGAACAAATTGCCCAGAAGCTCGGTCTGCCGCAACTGGAGGAACAACGCTGGGCCCGCCATCCCCTGGTCTACCTGATGGAGGCTGCGGATGACATTTGCTACGCCTTGATCGACCTGGAAGACGGCCTGGAAATGGAGCTGCTGGAATATGCCGAGGTCGAATCGCTGTTGCTCGGACTGGTGGGCGATGACCTGCCGGAAACCTACCGCCAGCTTGGCCCCTCTGACTCACGCCGGCGCAAGCTGGCGATTTTGCGCGGCAAGGCCATTGAACACCTGACCAACGCCGCGGCGCGGGCCTTCGTCGAGCAACAGGACGCCCTGCTGGCGGGCACGCTGCAAGGTGACCTGGTAGAGCACATGCATGGCCCGGCCAAACGTTGCGTATTGAATGCCAAGGACATGGCCCGCAAGAAAATCTTCCAGGATAAACGCAAGACCCTGCATGAAATCGGCGCCTACACCACGCTGGAAATACTCTTGAACGGCTTCTGTGGCGCGGCGCTGGAGCAACACGGCGGCGGTACGGCCTCATTCAAGAACCGTCGCATTCTCGATCTGCTAGGTAATAACGCACCCGATCCACACGGTCCGCTACATGCCTCGTTTCTACGCATGATCGACTTCATAGCCGGCATGACCGACAGCTATGCCAGCGAAATGGCCATGGAGATGACCGGACGCTCCAGCCGACCGTGACCCATGCACCCGTCGCGCCACCTCTTTGGGCCGCGACGGGTGATTACAGTCCTCGGCGCCTCCCAGGAATCATCCTACAGTTAGCGTCGAATTGAATGACGACGAGAGTATCGGTACACATACAACTTCGCTTCTATGCTGAACACTATGATCAAAAATCAATACAGCGGTAGATATCCAGCAACAGAAAAAAGATAATCCATCTCCTATTAAAGCTAACGCCGACACTCCCAAGGCCAATCTCTCTTCCAGGAAAGCCAAATGTTAACTTACAACTTACGCATCCTGCTGGTTGAAGACCACCCCTTTCAACTCAGGGCAACACTTTGCTTGCTTAACAGTTACGGCTTCACCCAAGTCACTACCGCCGACACTGCCGACAATGCACTACAAAAGATGAATCTGGCACATCAACCTTTTGAACTGCTACTCTGCGACCAATGCCTTCCAGATCTTCCCGGCCTGGAACTGATTGGCATTGCGAGCCTGCAGGGACTAATACAACAAGCCATTCTCCTGAGCAGCCTTGACAGCCGGGAATTAAACACTTTGAAAAAAGCCGCTGATGAACATCGACTACCCTTACTCGGTTATCTGGCAAAGCCGCTGAAAAAAACCGAGCTTATTAACCTGCTGATGTCAGAGCAGCGTAATCGCTGAGCATCGTCACTACTGCCCCCCTGAGTCTCCCACCCAATTACAAGCGTCCTTCCCGTTACAACTTACAAGTTTAAACATAGGCTTTCGACAGCAGACTTCCTCCTGATATTCCTTCCTACTGCGTAATCCCTAGCCTTCTCTTATGTAGGACTCGTCCTATATTGCACTCCTGCCCCCCTCGGTTCATACGTCGCTACTGCTATCTGAGCTAAGGTGCTCGCTTTATTTGCGCACGTATGGGACTTGATTATGAACACCGTTTTTATTGTCGACGATCACCCCGTCATTCGTCTCGCCGTTCGTATGTTGCTGGAACATGAAGGTTACAAAGTCGTCGGGGAATCGGATAACGGCGTCGATGCCATGCAAATGGTTCGCGAATGCATGCCTGATCTGATTATTCTCGATATCAGCATCCCAAAACTGGATGGTCTGGAAGTTCTTTCGCGCTTCAACAGCATGAATACGCCCCTGAAAACCCTGGTACTGACCGCACAGAGCCCGGAACTTTTCGCCATTCGCTGCATGCAATCCGGTGCATGCGGGTACGTCTGCAAACAGGAAGACCTGAGCGAGTTGGTAAGCGCCATCAACGCCGTTTTTTCCGGCTATCACTACTTCCCCAGCCAGGCATTGAACCCCTCGCGCAGCAATGACGAACTGAACGCCGAACTCGACTTGTTCCGTTCCGTCAATGACCGCGAACTGATGGTCCTGCAATTGTTTGCCCAAGGCCGCAGCAACAAGGAAATTGCCAAAGGGATGTTTCTCAGCAACAAGACTGTCAGCACCTACAAAAAAAGGCTCATGCAAAAGCTCAAGGCACAATCTCTGGTGGAACTCATCGAAATGGCAAAACGCAACGCTTTAGTGTGAGAGACAGGATGCCCAGTTCTTTAAAGGACTATTTGTTGTATTTAAGTGTCGGACTTTGCCTGAGTGCCTCTGCCTGCATGGCAGACCCAGAAATCGGTAATTACTCACTGCTCAGTCGCTCGACGACCAAACCCATGGACGTTGAGCTGGATCTATCACAGCGCCAGTGGGTACAAGACCGACCCGGACTGGTCCTGGGGACTTCGGCACCCGACTATCCACCATTCGACCTGACAATCCGGGGCCAGGACTATGAAGGATTCACCGCAGATTACGCGGGTATCATTGGCAACACCCTGGGCCTGCCTATCCAGATCCGGCGCTACCCTTCCCGAGAAGCCGCCATCCAGGCACTGGAAAACGGCGATGTAGACCTGCTGGGCACGGCCAACGGCTATGAAGCCAGGAAATCGAACATCGCGCTGTCGATCCCCTACGCCATAGACCAACCGGTCCTGGTCACCCGGGAGACCGAAACCCGCTCGCTGACCGAGGGCCTGGCCGGCATGCGCTTGAGCATGGTCTACCACTACCTGCCTCTGGAAGAGGTAACGGCCCTGTACCCCAACGCCATCATTACACCCTACCCGTCCTTTCAGAATGCGATCAATGCCGTGGCCTTCGATCAGGCTGACGTGTTTCTGGGCGATACAATTTCCACTCACTTCACGATCAACAAGGGCTATCTGAAAAACGTCAGGATGGCCAACTTCGGTAAACACGAGGCCTATGGTTTCAGCTTTGCCGTCAAGCAGGACAACCAGGACAACCAGGATTTGTTGAACCTCATCAACACGGTCCTGGCAAGGGTGCCGGCCCGTGAACGAGAAGACATCGCCAAACGCTGGAGCGCCGGCAGTGACATCCTGCTGACTGACCGCAAACTGCAGTTGAGCAATCGTGAAGAACGCTGGCTGGCGCAACATCCAGTGGTGCGAGTGGCCGTCAACGATGGTTTTGCACCGCTGACCTTCTTTGATTCCGATGGCAACCTGCGGGGGATCACCGCCGACCTGCTGGAGCTCATCAGGTTGCGCACCGGATTGCGTTTCGAGCTTCATCGCAGCCCAAGCGAACGCGCCATGCTCAACCTGATTGAGGAGGACCGCGTCGACCTGATTGCCGCCATTGCCCCCAGTGTCGAGCGCGAGACACGCCTGAGCTTCACCCGCCCCTACCTGGAAAGCTCCTATGTACTGCTGAGCAGCAAGAGCCCCGGCAGCCCGACGGATCTCGAGCAACTGCGTGGCAAGAGCCTGGCAATCACCGAAAACAATCCATTGCGTGATTACCTGCAACGCGAACACCCGGGTATCCACCTGGTGCAAACGCAGGACGCCTTCAGCGCCGTGGAGTTGCTTGCCAAGGGCCAGGTCCAGGGCGCGGTTGAATCCCTGATCATCGCCAACTACTTCATCGCCGCGCAGTTGTTCGAGGACCAACTACAGATCAGCGCAACGGTCGGCACACAGCAAGCCGCAGTTTCCCTGGCCACCGCCCGTGGTGCGATTGAGTTGAGTACTATCCTCGACAAGGCCCTGCTGAGTATCGCCCCGGACGAACTGGGGATCATCAACAGCCGCTGGCGTGGCTACATGGGTCCGGCCAGTGGCACCTGGCGCAACTACCAGCGCCAGCTATACCAACTGGTGATCGGCAGCAGCCTGGTACTGCTCATGCTCCTGGCCTGGAACGCCCACATGCGTCGCCAGATCAAACAGCGGCAAAAGGTTGAGCGCGCCCTCAATGACCAGCTCGAGTTCATGCACACGCTGGTCAATGGCACGCCCCACCCCATCTACGTGCGCGACCGCCAGGGGGTGCTGAAAAGTTGCAATGACAGCTATCTGGAAACCTTCTGCGCCAAACGCGAGGAGGTGATCGGCAAAACCGTCATGCAAGGCTCCATGAGCAACGCCTTTGAAGCCGGGGAATACCAGGCGGACTATCAGCGAGTGATGGCCGAGGGCGTGCCGATGCTGCTCGATCGCACCCTGCACATCGGCAGCACAAAACTGACGATCTATCACTGGATCCTGCCCTATCGGGATTCCACGGGAGAGGTCCAGGGAATTATCGGCGGCTGGATCGACATCAGCGACAGACGCCAGCTGTTTGATGATCTCAGGTCCGCCAAAGAGCGCGCCGATGAAGCAAACCGCGCCAAGAGCACCTTCCTGGCCACCATGAGCCATGAAATCCGTACGCCGATGAACGCCGTGATCGGTATGCTCGAACTGACCCTCGAACGCGATGAACATAGCCTGCAGGATCGTCCCGCCATTGAAGTGGCCTATAACTCGGCCAAGGACCTGCTGGAGCTCATCGGTGACATTCTCGACATTGCCCGAATCGAATCCGGCCGCCTGAGCCTGGCGCCCGAACGGGTCAATCTCGGCGTCACCCTGGAAGCGGTGATACGGGTCTTTGACGGACTCGCGCGGCAGAAGAAACTGACGCTGAGCCTCGACTTTCCCGACGCGGCAGCGCAGCCGGATGTGCTGACCGACCCTCTGCGCCTGAAACAGATTCTGTCCAACCTGATCAGCAATGCCATCAAGTTTACTGAGCAGGGAAAAGTCACCATCAAGGTCCGGTTGGTGACGGTCGAGGGCGCCGACCAGCAACAAATGGTCATGTACATCACCGATACGGGGGTCGGCATCAGTGCGGACGACCAGCGCCAGTTGTTCGAGCCCTTCGCCCAGGCGCAGAACACCGGCCAAATGGCCAGGAGCGGCGCCGGCCTGGGTCTGGTGATCTGCCGCAGCCTGTGCGAAATGATGGGCGGCGACCTGCAACTGAGCAGCCAACCGGGAGTCGGCACCGAGATCCGGGTTGACCTGCCCATGACGCCGCTGCCAGGCGCCACTGTGCAGGAGCCACTGCCGGCGCTGGTCGCACCTGGCCAGACCTGCTTGAACGTGCTGGTGGTCGACGATCATCCGGCAAATCGGCTGCTGATGAGCCAGCAACTGGGGTTCCTGGGGCATCGTTGGGTCACGGCGAACGACGGTGTGCAAGGATTGGCGGCCTGGCAAGAGGGTCATTTCGACCTGGTGATCGCCGACTGCAACATGCCGGTGATGAATGGCTACGAACTGGCGCGGGCCATCCGCAGGATCGAACACGATGAACAACGCCCACCGTGTACGGTGCTCGGCTTTACTGCCAACGCCCAGCCAGAGGAAAAACCTCGATGTCGCCAGGCGGGAATGAACGATTGCCTGTTCAAGCCCATCAGCCTGGCGACACTCAGCCAATGCCTGGAGACCCTGCGTCCTCTCACCGAGGAACCGGCCTTCAGCCTGCAGAGCCTGCAAGCACTGACCGGTGGCGACCCCGTACTGGTGCAGCGCCTGCTCACCGAGTTGCTCAACAGCAACCGCCTCGATCGCCAAGAACTGCTCGACTTGTCGCCGGCCAGCGGGCGCGAGGGATTCATCGATATCGCCCACAAAATCAAAGGCGCGGCCCGCATCGTCCAGGCCACCAGACTGATGGACAGCTGTGAGGCACTTGAGCGGATGTGCCACGAAGCGTTCACCGAGGCCAGGCTGGCGACCTGCACCGAGGCGATACAGCAGGCCATGCTGGAACTAGAGCAGGCACTGCAACGAGAGATTGCTCAATCTTCGACCTGACATCTCCCGGGCCACAGTTTGAACCCTGCTGGCCCTGGCGCTCGGACAGCCTCAAGGATTCACAGCAGACCGTTGTGCCATTAACTATGCTTGTTGGCTGAGCCGTGCGTATCGACTATGGAGAGCCTGCAATGCCCAGCCCACCGCGCCCGGACAAACGCCGATTGCCGCTGCACGTGCATATCAGCGTGATGTTCACCCTGTTGCTGCTGTTCACGGGCGTTGTGCTGGGTATTTTCAATTATCGACAAACCACCGAGATCATCCTCTCCAGCAGTGAGAAGCTGTTCGAACGCATAGACCAGGACGTGCGCAGGGACCTGCAAACCACCTACCAGCCCATTCGACGATTGCTCAGCCTGTTGGCAGAAAGCGCCGCGATCCAGGGAACAGACCTGGCGCACCGGCTGCCCCTGCTCAAACCCTTCAGCCAATCCCTGAGGGACAATACCGAGCTGGCATCGCTGTACGTCGGTTATGCCGATGGCGATTTTTTCATGGTCCGCCCATTACGCAGCGATGCCCTGAAAAAAACCCTGCAGGCGCCTGATGCAGCCGCCTTTCAGGTCTGGAGCATCGATCGTGACATCCTCACCGGGCAAACCCGCTCACAATCACTGTTCTATGACGCGACACTGAACCAGATCGGGCGCCTGGATAATCCGCAGGAGGCCTATGACCCTCGCACCCGGGCCTGGTTCGACCGGGCCAACAGCAGCGAAGAACAGATCACCACTGAACCCTACATCTTCTTTTCGACCCACAACATCGGCACGACGCTCGCCCGCCACAGCGGCCCCAATGCCGTGGTGGGCGCCGACCTGACCCTGGCCCAGCTGTCCGCCACCCTGGCCAAGCACCAGGTAACACCCGGCACCGAAGTCGTGCTGTTCGATGGCGACGGCAATGCCGTCGCCTACCCCGACAGCCGCAAGCTGATCATCGATGATCAAAAGGCCCACCTGGCCAAGGTCAAGGACTTGAGCCCGGCCCTGGCAGCCCTGTTTATGCACCCGGCCAGTGGCAATCGCCTGGAGGTCGGCAACCGCCAATGGATCTTTGCTCGCAGCAGCATCCAGGAAGGTGGCCCGCGGGGACTGAACCTGGCAGTGATGGTTCCCGAAGAGGAGTTGCTGGTCGATGCCTATCGAATGCGCTGGCAGGGCGCCCTACTGACCCTGGCCATCTTGTTACTGTGTGTGCCACTGGGCTGGCTGACCTCGCGTATCCTGGTCAAGCCATTACGGGCTCTGGTGCAGGAAGCCGACGCGATTCGCAGTTTTGATTTCAACTACCCGGTTGCACGCCGCTCGCCGGTGCTGGAAGTCGACCAACTCAGCGTCTCCATGGCGCGCATGAAAGCGACCCTGGCCAGCTTCTTTGAAATCACCGACAGCCTATCGGCGGAAACCCGCTTCGAGCCGCTGCTGCTTCGAGTCCTGGCGGAAACCGTGAAGATAGGCCAGGCCCAGGCGGGACTGATATACCTGCGGGAAAATGAAGGCAACCGCCTCCAGCCCCATGGCTTGTTCATCGAGGGTGAATCACGCGACCTTTCGGCATTCAACGTCAAGAGTCATGATCCTGACGACACGCAGGCCCCTGCCTGGCTGCACCCACTGGCGAGCCAGAACGCCCTGGTGACGACTCTGGGATTCGAGCAGGCAGGCGATCTGCAAAGTGTAATGCTGGCGCTGCAGTGCCCCAGCGTGCACCTGATCGGCATTCGCCTGCACAATCGCCATAACGAAACCGTCGGCGTGCTGATCCTGTTGCTGGCCGACAGCGGTGCGCAAGCGGACCTCGAAAAGCTGCGCCCTGACCGGATCGCCTTTATCCAGGCGGTCTCCGGCGCTGCGGCCGTGAGCATCGAAAGCCAGCGCCTGCAGCACAAGCAAAAACAGCTGCTGGACGCCTTCATTCAGTTGTTGGCAGGAGCGATCGATGCCAAGAGCCCCTATACCGGCGGCCACTGCCAACGGGTACCCGCCCTGACCCTGATGCTCGCCCAGGCCGCCGCCGCCAGCCGGGCCCCGGAATTCGAACGCTACAACCCCACCGACGATGAATGGGAAGCGCTGCACATTGCCGCCTGGTTGCACGACTGTGGAAAAGTCACCACACCTGAATACGTGGTCGACAAAGCCACCAAGCTTGAGACCCTCACCGACCGCCTGCATGAAATCCGCACCCGCTTCGAAGTACTCAAGCGCGATGCCTGGATCGACTACTGGCAAGGGCTCGCCCAAGGTGGCGACGGGCAGACACTGGCTGTAACGCGCGACGCCAGCCTCGCCGCCCTCGACGACGACTTTGCCTTTGTCGCCCGCAGTAACCTGGGGGGCGAGGCCATGGTCGAAGGCGACCTGCAACGGCTGCACAACATTGCCCAACGCACCTGGACCCGCACGCTGGATGACCGGCTGGGGCTGTCCTGGGAGGAGAACCGCCGCCAGGCTCGCACCCCGACTCCCGTGCTGCCGGTCAGCGAGCCGCTGCTGGCGGATAAACCCGAACACCTGTTCGAACGCAACAGTGCCGAGCTAATGCCCGCGGACAATCCCTGGGGCTTCAAACTCGACGTTCCGCCGCACAAATACAACCGTGGCGAGCTGTACAACCTGAGCATCACCCGCGGCACGCTGACCTGCGAGGAGCGCTACATCATCAACCATCACATGGTGCAGACGATCCTGATGCTCAGCCACCTGCCCTTCCCCGGGCACTTAAGCAACGTCATGGAAATTGCCGCCGGGCATCACGAAAAAATGGACGGCACCGGCTATCCGAGACGACTCACACGGGAACAGATGAGCCTGCCGGCGCGGATGATGGCGATTGCCGATATTTTCGAAGCGCTGACTGCCGCAGACCGCCCCTACAAGAAGGCCAAGACCCTCAGTGAGGCTCTCGGCATCATGGCGTTCATGTGCCGTGATGCCCATATCGACCCGCAGCTGTTTGCCCTGTTTATCGAGGAACAGATCTATCAGCAGTACGCCGACAGATACCTCGACCCGGTACAAATCGATGCCGTGGACCGACAAAGCCTGCTCGCCAAAGCAGGCCTGGTTAGCTGATCAGCAGTCGGTCAGGCGCAGGAAGATCGCGGCCAGTTGCTCGATACCGGCCTGGTCAGCGACGCTGAAGCGCGCCAGTGACGGGCTATCCAGGTCCAGCACGCCGATCAGTCGACCGTCCTTGACCAGTGGCACCACCAACTCACTGTTCGAAGCGCTGTCACAGGCAATATGCCCGGCGAACGCATGCACATCCTCCACGCGCTGGGTGGTCAGCGTGGCCGCTGCAGCGCCACAAACACCGCGACCAAAGGGGATCCGCACGCAGGCTATCTGGCCCTGGAACGGCCCGAGCACCAACTCTTCATTGCGATTCAGGTAGAAGCCGGCCCAGTTCAGGTCATCGAGTTGATTGAACAGGAACGCCGAGAACTGCGCGGCATTGGCAATAAAATCTCGCTCATCGGCCAGCAACGACTCCAGCTGTGCGCACAGCAGGCCATAACCCTCCAGGCCTGCGCCGCTGTTTTGCAAATCAATCATGCCTGCTGCTCCAACAGTTTGAGCCCGACCCAATAGCGGGCGAACTGATAGGCGCATCGCCCGTTGCGGTTACCACGGCCAGTAGCCCAGCGCACCGCGAGGATTTCCAGCTCTTCATCCCGTTGCCAGGCCAGGCCGGCCTTGGTGGCCAACTCGCCGACCCAGTGTTCGACCACGTTGAGGAAGTGCTCCTGGGTAAACGGGTAGAACGACAGCCACAGGCCAAAACGATCCGACAGCGCGATCTTGTCCTCCACCGCCTCACTGGGGTGCAGCTCACCGTCGACCCTTTTCCAGTTCTCGTTATCGCTCTCCTTTTCCGGCACCAGGTGACGCCGGTTGGAGGTGGCATACAACAGGACATTGTCCGGGGCCTGCTCCAGCGAGCCGTCGAGCACACTCTTGAGTACTCGGTAATCGCCCTCGCCCGCCTCGAAGGACAGGTCGTCACAAAACAGCACGAAGCGTTGCGGCAGCTTGGCAACCTGCTCGACCACCCGCGGCAGGTCCGCCAGGTGATCTCGCTCGATCTCGATCAAGCGCAGCCCGCCCTTGGCATGCTCGGCCAACAGCGCGCGCACCAGCGAAGACTTGCCCGTCCCTCGCGAGCCCCAGAGCAGGGCATGGTTGGCGGGCATGCCATCGAGGAACTGGCGCGTATTGCGGCCCAACTGTTCCAGTTGCTTGTCGACCCCGATCAGGTCGCTCAGGCGCATATCCAGACTGACCTCAAGTGGCAGCAGAAAACCGCTGCGTCCCTCACGCTGCCAGCGGGCAGCCAGGCATTGTGTCCAGTCGATGGCACTGCGTGGCGCTGGCAGCAGCGGCTCGATACGAGCCAGAACCGCATCAGCGCGTTCAAGAAAGGCATTCAATCGAGAGTCCACGTCTTCTCCTCAAGGCAGTTCACAGTAATGATGGGCAGACCAACCCGCTCCTGGCGCCAGACACCGTCCCGGGTCGCGAGCCAGAGCGCTGCACGCGTCGGCAAAACCCGGTAACGTTCAGCTATGCTTGGCCCAGAAGGGAAACGAAAGTGGCTGCGCACCCAATGGATATCAAGTTCACCAACCGCCTGTCCTACAAGCAAGCCAAGCTCACCGTGCTGGTCGGTTTTGTCCTGGGTATGCTGCTGAGTCTGCTGCAGATAGGCATCGATTATGCCAGCGAAGATGCTTCCATCAACCGGGAAATATTGTCCCTGCTGGAAATCAGCCACAGTCCCGCCTCCCGGATCGCCTACAACATCGACGCCGAACTGGCCCAGGAGTTGACGCTTGGCCTGTTGCGCTCACCTGCGGTGATAGGCGCGCAACTGACCGACAATAACAATACCGTGCTGGCCAATGTCAAACGCGCCCCTTCGGCCAGTACCTACCGAGTGATCAGCGACTTCCTGTTTGGTGCCGATCGCCAGTTCAAGGAGCGGTTGTTCCTCGAACATCTGCCCGATGAATCCCTTGGCACACTGGCACTGGAAGTCGATACCTACGCCTTCGGCAGCCGTTTCTTGCGTCGGGCCGAAGTCACCCTGCTCAACGGTTTCGCCCGCAGCCTGATCCTCAGCGGCATTCTCCTGGCATTATTTTATGTGATGCTGACCAAGCCGCTGGTACGGGTCATCCGCGAGCTGAGCGAGCGTGACCCGCGCATCGCCGAGCAACCACCGCTGGAATGCCCGGTGCACCATCACAACGATGAAATCGGGGTGCTGGTCAGGGTGGCCAACCAGCAGTTCGAAAGCATGACCACGGAAATCCAGCAGCGGCGCGCCGCCGAAAATCGCCTGACTGACTACCTCGGGCAACTGGAGTCCATCGTTTCGTCGCGCACCGCCGAGCTGAAAGCGATCAATCGGCGCCTGACGGCCTCCAACGAGGAACTGCAGATCGCGCGCCAGACAGCCTTGGACATGGCGCAGGCGCGCTCGGTGTTCCTGGCCAACATGAGCCATGAAATCCGCACGCCCCTCAACGGCCTGCTGGGCATGATCGCCTTGTCCCTCGACAGCCCGTTGAATGCCGAGCAGCGCCAGCAACTGGCGATTGCCCACGACTCCGGCAAAGTGCTGGTAGAACTGCTCAACGATATTCTCGACCTGTCGAAATTCGATGCCGGCCAACTGGAACTCGAACACATTCCCTTCGACCTCGGCTCATTGATCGAAGACACCGCCAACCTGCTCTCGCAGAACGCTGCACCCAGCGTCGAGCTGACCTGCCTGATCGATCCGCAGTTTCCCGCCCAGGTGATTGGCGACCCGACACGGGTTCGGCAAATCGTCAGTAACCTGCTATCCAACGCCCTCAAATTCACTCGTTTCGGCCGGGTCGATGTGCGCCTCTGTACACGGGAGGATGGCGTCAGGATCGAAGTCTGCGACACCGGTATCGGCATCGCCCAGGATGCCCAGGTCAAGATCTTCCAACCCTTTACCCAGGCTGGCGCCGGCATTACCCGTCAGTTCGGCGGCACCGGGCTGGGGCTGGCCCTGACCTTCAACCTGTGCAACGCCATGCAGGGCCGACTGAGCATCAGTTCGGAGTCGGGTTTTGGCAGCCAGTTCTGCGCCGACCTGCCACTGCCAGCGCACACTCGCGCCACACCGCCGGCTCGCCTGCACGGCAAGGTCGTGGCCATCACGTCGGCCAGCAGTGGCCTGGCCGAGCTGTTGCGCAGCCTGTTGCCCGGATGGGGCCTGGATTACCAACAGCGCAGCCTCGATGACTCACTGCACGACCTGGACCCCGATGTACTGATTACTGACTGCCCACCCTGCCTGTTCGAATTGCGCTCGAGGTTCGCCGCACCGATCTTGCTGGTGACCGCCTACGGCAACTTCATGCCCAGCGAAGAAAGCGCCGCCCTTGCTCCTCTGCAGCAACAGGCCCGTCCACTGGCGCGCAATGCGCTGTACCAGACCTTGCGTCGCGCCTTGAACATGGAAAACGTTGGGGATAGCCCAACGCCCGATCACTCGCCGTCACCTCCACGCCGGGGGCGAATCCTGTTGGTGGAAGACAACCCGGTCAATCAGCTGGTGGCCAAAGGCATGCTGAGCAAACTGGGCAGCGACGTGATTGTGGTGTCCCACGGCGCCGAGGCGCTCGACCAACTGGAACTCGGCCACTTTGACCTGGTGCTGATGGACTGCAACATGCCGGTCATGGACGGTTATGAAGCCAGCCGGCACATCCGGCGCAGCGGTCGTTGGCCGGACCTGCCGATCGTCGCCTTGACCGCCAATGCCATGCCCGAGGAACGGGAGCGCTGTCGCGCGGCCGGGATGAACGATTACCTGGCCAAGCCCTTTCGCCGCGAAGAACTGGCCGCGCTGCTGGACCTGTGGATACCGCTCAGGAAAGCCCCTTGATCTGCTCCAGCAACTGATCGAGGCCCGCGCGCAATTGCGTCAGTTGCTGCAGGTCGAAGCCGCTGTCGCACAATAATCTGGACTTCAGCGGCCCCACCTGTTCACGCAGGGCAACACCGGCTGGCGACAAACTCAGGTGCACTTCGCGCTCGTCCCGGGCCGAGCGCTGGCGCTGGACGAACTGCATCTGCTGCAGGCGCTTGAGCAAGGGCGTCAGGGTTCCGGAATCCAGCGCCAGGCGTTCGCCCAACGCCTTGACCGTGGGTTGCTCGGGCGGCTGTTGCTGCCACTCCCATAACACCAGCATCACCAGGTACTGCGGATAGGTCAGGCCCAGGGGCTCGAGCAAGGGCTTGTAGCCCCGGATCACCGCCCTGGAGGCCGCGTACAGCTTGAAGCAGAGCTGGTCATCCAGTGCCAGAGAATCAACGGACAGATCATTCATTTGAGCAGTGCTTCAATCTCGCGCGTCAGGTCTTGCGGCTTGGTCGCGGGGGCAAAACGCTTGACCAGCTTGCCGTCCTGACCGATCAGGAATTTGGTGAAGTTCCATTTGATGCCCTGGGACCCCAACACGCCGGGAGCGCGCTTCTTCAACTGGACAAACAGCGGATGGGCGTCGCTGCCATTGACGTCGATCTTTTTGAACAGCGGAAAGCTGACACCGAAATTCAGTTCGCAGAACTCTGAGATTGCCCCCTCGTTGCCCGGCTCCTGCTTGCCGAACTGATTGCAGGGAAAACCGAGCACCACCAGGCCTTGATCCTTGTAGGTCTGCCACAACGCTTCCAGTCCCTTGTACTGCGGGGTAAAGCCACATTTGCTGGCTGTGTTGACCACCAGCACCGCCTTGCCGGCGTAATCGGCAAGGGTCTTTTGTTCCCCTTTGATCGTGGTACACGGGATGTCGAGCAGGTTGTCGGTCATGGGACGGGCTCCGAATAATAGGCAGATACAATAAACATAGCGAGCAATTGAATTGCACGCAACTTAATTGGCCGAAAACCGACCGGGAGTACCGGCTGGCTAACGGGGTTGGCTGCCTGCAACAGACCTTCGCCAGCCAGCCAGAACCTGCCTCAGTCGTGCGGCACCAGGTCCAGGCACACGGAGTTGATGCAGTAACGCAGGCCGGTAGGCGGCGGACCATCCGGGAACACATGCCCCAGGTGCGCCTCACATTTGGCGCAGACCACTTCGGTGCGGATCATGCCGTGGCTGACATCGCGGATCTCAACCATGGCGCTCGCGCCGATCGGCTCGTAGAAACTTGGCCAGCCGCAGCCGGAATCGAACTTTGCCCGGGAGTCGAACAGCGGCTCGTTGCAGCAGATGCAATGATAGACACCCGCGGTCTTCGTCGCGTTGTACTTGCCCGAGAACGGTCGCTCGGTGCCCTTGAGACGGCACACGTTGTACTGCTCTGGATCGAGCATGGCCCGCCATTCTTCCAGGGTTTTCTGGATCTTTTCCATTGTCCTACCTCAGCAACTGAAAAAGCCCGATCTGTACCTTTTCCACGGATCGGGCGGCACGTATGATTGCGCCTCGTCAAACGCCAGTCTGGCAGCCGCGTTACACGCATTCAAACGGATTTTGGTGCACCGCTCCGAGGCGCCGGGCTCGTGTGAGAACGCAGGATTCCCAGTACGGTAGTTCATACAACGTCTGGATCGTTCATTTTCGGGAACACATCGCCATGCAGGTCAGCAAATCGAACAAGCTCGCCAACGTCTGTTATGACATTCGCGGCCCGGTGCTCAAGCACGCCAAACGCCTGGAAGAGGAAGGCCATCGCATCCTCAAGCTGAACATCGGCAACCCGGCGCCCTTTGGTTTCGAAGCGCCTGATGAAATCCTCCAGGACGTTATCCGCAACCTGCCGACCGCCCAGGGCTACAGCGACTCCAAAGGCCTGTTCAGCGCACGCAAGGCCGTCATGCAGTACTACCAGCAGAAGCAGGTCGAAGGTGTCGGTATCGAGGACATCTACCTGGGCAACGGCGTTTCCGAGCTGATCGTGATGTCGATGCAGGCCTTGCTCAACAACGGCGACGAAGTGCTGGTGCCGGCGCCCGATTACCCGCTGTGGACGGCTGCGGTAAGCCTGGCCGGCGGCAACCCGGTGCATTACCTGTGCGACGAACAGGCCGACTGGTTCCCAGACCTGGCAGACATCAAGGCCAAGATCACCCCCAACACCAAAGCCCTGGTGATCATCAACCCGAACAACCCGACCGGCGCGGTGTACTCGCGCGAAGTCCTGCTGGGCATGCTCGAACTGGCGCGCCAGCACAACCTGGTGGTGTTCTCCGACGAGATCTACGACAAGATCCTCTACGACGATGCTGTGCATATCTGCACCGCCTCACTGGCCCCGGACCTGCTGTGCCTGACCTTCAACGGTCTGTCCAAGTCCTACCGGGTGGCGGGTTTCCGTTCCGGCTGGATCGCCATCTCCGGGCCCAAGCAACACGCCCAGAGCTACATCGAAGGCATCGACATGCTGGCCAACATGCGCCTGTGTGCCAACGTGCCGAGCCAGCATGCGATCCAGACGGCACTGGGTGGCTACCAGAGCATCAACGACCTGGTGCTGCCACAGGGCCGGTTGCTGGAACAACGCAACCGCACCTGGGAGCTGCTCAATGACATTCCCGGAGTCAGTTGCGTGAAGCCGATGGGCGCGCTGTACGCCTTCCCGCGGATCGATCCGAAAATCTGCCCGATCCACAATGACGAAAAATTCGTGCTCGACCTGCTGCTCTCGGAAAAACTGCTGGTGGTGCAAGGCACGGCATTCAACTGGCCGTGGCCCGACCATTTCCGTGTCGTGACCCTGCCCCGCCTCGACGACCTGGACATGGCCATCGGCCGGATCGGTAACTTCCTGAAATCCTATCGCCAGTAAATGACCTGTCGCCGAGGCGGGTAGCAACCCGTCCTCGGTGATTGATTCAGCAACATATCCCCCCGCCTTTCGACTACTCTCTGCCCCTTGTGTGCTGGCGCTCGCTCGCTTGTGGCTGCAAGCCAACAATCACGGGCGTTGCGCAGGAAAAAACTGGCCCAATATTGCTTGAAGCAATACCAGAAATGTCCTGCAACCTAGTGGAATCTGGCTGTAGGACACAGTTTGAAATAGTCACCCGGTTGAATAGCCCGGTGCAGCACCTTATATACCCCGCAGTAAGCTACATCTTTAGCATGAGGAGATTTCTACAACCATGATGCGCATCCTGCTGTTTTTGGCCACTAACCTGGCGGTCGTGCTGATTGCCAGCATCACCCTGAGCCTTTTCGGCTTCAACGGGTTCATGGCGGCCAACGGGGTTGATCTCAACCTCAATCAGCTGCTGATTTTCTGTGCGGTCTTTGGTTTCGCCGGTTCCCTGTTCTCGCTGTTCATCTCCAAGTGGATGGCGAAGATGAGCACCAGCACCCAAATCATCAGCCAGCCGCGCACTCGCCATGAACAATGGTTGCTGCAAACCGTTGAGCAACTGTCCCGCGAAGCCGGGATCAAGATGCCCGAAGTCGGTATTTTCCCGGCTTACGAGGCCAACGCGTTTGCCACCGGTTGGAACAAGAACGATGCACTGGTCGCAGTCAGCCAGGGCTTGCTCGAACGTTTCTCGCCGGACGAAGTGAAAGCGGTCCTGGCCCACGAGATCGGCCACGTGGCCAACGGTGACATGGTCACTCTGGCGCTGGTCCAGGGCGTGGTGAACACCTTCGTGATGTTCTTTGCGCGGATCATCGGCAACTTTGTCGACAAGGTGATCTTCAAGAACGAAGAAGGCCAAGGCATCGCCTACTACATCGCGACCATCTTCGCTGAATTGGTCCTGGGCTTCCTGGCCAGCTCGATCGTCATGTGGTTTTCGCGCAAACGTGAGTTCCGTGCGGACGAAGCCGGTGCCCGCCTGGCCGGTACCAGTGCCATGATCGGCGCCCTGCAGCGCCTGCGCTCGGAGCAAGGCCTGCCGGTGCACATGCCGGACACCCTGAATGCCTTCGGCATCAACGGTGGCCTCAAGCAAGGGTTCGCTCGCATGTTCATGAGCCACCCGCCGCTGGAAGAGCGTATCGACGCACTGCGTCGTCGCGGTTGATCCGTCTGGCGTAACAACAAAAAAGGCCCGCAGCGATGCGGGCCTTTTTTATATGTCTTGAGTGGGGAGTTGCTGCCTACGCGCGATGAGACAGGCATAGGCAACTGCGGACTAACGGGGGGAAATCCGGTACACCCGCTCCACAAGCCGTGTCACCCCGGCCCGCAGGAACTTCCAGCTCTCACCCAGCACATCCTGCTCCTGCAGCATGTGCAGGCGCCAGAAGCATCCCCAAGACCGCTGCACCTCATTATCCTCCACAGCAAACGGTGGTCCTGGCAACTGCGCCTGATCGTAATCCAGAGTAATCAGCAACCCCCGCAACTCGGCCGGCAAGATCTGCTGCAGATGCGCGCCATAACGCTCGCGCATTGGTGGCGGCAAGGCGATCAGTGCCGCGCGATCGTACAGCGCAGCACAATCAGCCACATCGCGCGCCGTCAGCGCAAAAAAATCGCCGCACCACAGCTCAATGGCCCCGGCACGATAGACCTTGAACGCGCCCGCATCACTTACCTCTGGCGCTAACTGCTGCTCGCTGAAAAAGTCTTCGACAGCCGTTTGCGAAAGTTCGATCCCGAGCACCTGGTGCCCCTGCCCTGCCAGCCACAGCAGGTCCAGGCTCTTGCCACACAACGGGACTAGCACACGTGCCCGCGCAGGGATCGCCAGCTCCGGCCAGTGCCGCTGCAAATACGGATTGACTTGCGGCAGGTGAAAACCGATCTGGTTCGAAGCCCACTTCTTGTGCCAAAACTCCGGCTGCATAAATCACCCTGAAAATTCGATCAATAAGCTCTAAAACTTATATTAGATTTAGATCAATGATCTGACTGAAGATGTAGTCATCTTACCGCTCAGGACCTCCTCCATGTTCCCCAGCCTGTTTATCTCCCACGGCTCACCGATGCTGGCACTGGAACCAGGCGCCAGCGGGCCGGCACTGGCGCGCCTGGCCAGCGAGCTGCCAACCCCCAAGGCCATCGTGATTGTCTCCGCGCACTGGGAAAGTCGGGACCTGCGGGTCAGTAGCGGCACCCAGCCAGAAACCTGGCACGACTTTGGTGGCTTTCCTGCCGCCCTCTTCGCCGTGCAATACCCCGCACCCGGCCAGCCAGAGTTGGCGGCACAGGTCGCCGAACTGCTCAAGACTGACGGCCTGCCGGCACAACTGGACGGGCAACGCCCGTTCGATCATGGGGTCTGGGTGCCGTTGTCGCTGATGTATCCGCAGGCCGACATCCCCGTGGTGCAGGTGTCACTGCCAAGCCACGCCGGCCCGGCACTGCAGACTCGGATCGGCCATGCGCTGGCCAACCTGCGCCAACAAGGCGTGCTGTTGATCGGCTCCGGCAGCATCACCCACAACCTGCGAGAGTTGGACTGGCATGCCGGCCCGGAGAGCATCGAACCCTGGGCCCGTGAGTTCCGTGACTGGATGATCGACAAGCTGGCGGCCGACGATGAAGCGGCGCTGCATGATTACCGCCAACAGGCGCCCAACGCGGTGCGCAGTCACCCGAGTGACGAGCACTTGTTGCCGCTGTATTTTGCCCGCGGTGCCGGCGGCGAGTTCAGCGTGGCGCACACAGGTTTTACCCTGGGCGCACTGGGCATGGACATCTATCGTTTTGGCTGACCACTGAACCTGGAAAGCAAACAGCAGGCAAAAAAAATCCCCGAACCAGTCGGGGATTTTTTATCGTAGATCAATCAGCCCAAGGGCGGATTAATCTTCGCGGTAGCGACGCAGTTTCAGCTGCTTACCGGCAACACGAGTATCCTTCAGCTTGGTCAGCAGTTTCTCCAGACCATCTTCCGGCAGCTCTACCAGCGAGAAGCTGTCACGCACCTGGATGCGACCGATTGCTTCGCGAGCCAGGCCACCCTCGTTAAGGATGGCGCCCAACAGGTTCTTGGCAGCGATACCGTCACGCGCACCCAGCGCGGTACGGCAACGAGCACGACCTTCGGCCAGCGGGATCGGTGCACGACGCTCACGATCACCACGGTCCGGACGATCACCAGTACGCTCTGGACGGTCGCCACGTGGTGCATTGTTCGGCACCAGTGGACGCTCCTTCTCGATCGCGGCCAGGGTCAGCGCTTGACCGTTGGTAGCCTTGCGCAGCAGGGCTGCGGCCAGGGCACGTGGGCTGCAACCGATATCGGCGGTCAGGCGATCAAGCAGATCACCGTGGGTCGATTCGGCATCGGCAACCAGCGGCGCCAGGCTGTTGGTCAGTTTCTTGATGCGCGCATCGAGAACTGCCTGGGCGTCCGGCAGGCGAACTTCAGCAACTTTCTGCCCGGTTACACGCTCGATCACTTGCAGCATGCGGCGCTCACGAGGAGTCACCAGCAGCAGTGCACGACCTTCGCGACCCGCACGGCCGGTACGGCCGATACGGTGAACGTAGGATTCCGGATCGTACGGCATGTCAACGTTGAACACGTGAGTGATGCGCGGAACGTCCAGGCCACGAGCAGCAACGTCGGTCGCCACAACGATGTCCAGACGGCCATCCTTGAGGGAGTCGATCACGCGTTCACGTTGGTTCTGGGCAATGTCGCCGTTCAGCGCAGCGGCTTTGTAGCCTTTGGCTTCCAGGGCGCTGGCCAGGTCCAGGGTCGCTTGCTTGGTGCGCACGAACATGATCAGGGCGTCGAAATCTTCCACTTCCAGCAGGCTCAATACAGCCGAGGTATTCTGGTCAGCGTGAACCAACAGGTGAGCCTGTTCGATCGCGGTAACGGTCTGGGTCTTGGTCTGGATCTTCACGTGTTGCGGATCGCGCAGGTGGCGCTCGGCAATGGCACGGATCGACTGCGGCAAGGTAGCCGAGAACAATACGGTCTGACGGGTAGCTGGCAATGCCTTGAAGATAACTTCCAGGTCATCCATGAAGCCCAGCTTGAGCATTTCGTCAGCTTCGTCGAGAACCAGGTGGTTCACGGTCGACAGGACTTTCTCGTCGCGACGCAGGTGGTCGCACAGACGGCCCGGGGTGGCGACAACAATCTGTGCGCCATTACGGATTGCTTTCAATTGTGGGCCCATCGGCGCGCCGCCGTAGACAGCCACAACAGTTACGCCTGGCATTTGCTTGGCGTAGGTTTCAAAAGCAGTTGCAACTTGCAGCGCCAACTCTCGGGTTGGCGCCAGGATCAGGGCTTGCGGCTCGCGCTTGGCAGGATCGATGCAGTGCAGGATAGGCAGGGCGAACGCGGCGGTTTTACCGGTACCGGTTTGCGCCTGGCCAATCATGTCTTGGCCGGCCATGATGATCGGGATCGATTGCTGCTGAATAGCCGAAGGCTCTTCGTAGCCGGTCGCGATGACGGCTGCCAGAATATTCGGATTAAGATTAAAAGCGGCGAAGCCGCCGGTTTCCTGGGTCATGGGTCTGCCTCTAAGTGCATCCGCAAAGACCCATGCTCCAAAGCTGCGCGTGCCGTGTTGAGACTCAAGAGTCGCCCTGGCAGCTTTGTCGGCGGGGATTTGCGAAAACGAATGAATGAAAAGAATCGTCAAGGAAGAGTCCGCAGTGCGGACGTGCAGCCGAAGCTGACTTCGGGGAATTGCTCTACCTAAACGCGGCCCGGCTAAAGGCCGGCGCGCACTATACCGGAATTAGCTGAAAAAGGGAGCTTTTTTTATCGAAAAAAGCCTGTGAACGCAGGACTGTCACAGCTTTTGCGGATATTCGCGCGACAGTCTATTTTTCAAAGGCCCGGCCCTGCTGGTCATGGCGCTTAAACGGTTCATCTTGCGGGCCGGGACCTTTGGTCCGATGCCTCCTTTCCCTCCGAGGATTTACTCCATGAATCAACCGGATAAGAGTCGTGTCAGCCGAGAACGACAGGGGCATGTGCTGTTGATCGGGCTGGATCGGGTCGCCAAGCGCAACGCATTCGACCTCGACCTGCTGAACGCCTTGAGCCTGGCCTATGGCGAGTTCGAGGCCGACTCCCAGGCCCGGGTTGCCGTGGTATTTGCCCATGGCGAGCACTTTACCGCCGGCCTCGACCTGGTGAGTGCCAGCGGCGCACTGGCCAAGGGTTGGCAGGTTCCGACCGGCGGCTGCGATCCGTGGGGAGTATTCGTCGGACCCAGGGTCAGCAAGCCGGTGATTGTAGCCGCCCACGGGTATTGCCTGACCATCGGTATCGAGTTGATGCTGGCGGCGGACATCAACCTGTGCGCCAGCAACACCCGCTTTGCACAGATGGAGGTCCAGCGCGGGATCTTTCCCTTCGGCGGCGCCACCTTGCGCCTGCCTCGACTGTCGGGCTGGGGCAATGCCATGCGCTGGTTGTTGACCGGTGACGAGTTCGACGCCCACGAAGCGTTGCGCCTGGGACTGGTGCAGGAGGTCATGGCCAGCGAGGACCTGTTGCCACGCGCCATTGAACTGGCTGAACGCATCGCCCGACAGGCACCGCTGGGGGTTCAGGCGACATTACAGTCGGCGCGCCAGGCCCACCTCGAGGGTGAAGCCGCGGCGGCAGCGAGTTTGCCGGCGTTGGCCAAGGAGCTGTTGAACAGCGAGGACGCCAAGGAAGGCGTGCGATCATTGATCGAGAAGCGCCCGGCCATTTTCAAAGGATGTTAACCCCCTGGCGCTCCATCAGGTGGCTGGGCGAATGGCCTTGATCAGGTTCTGCAACGAGTAACCCAGGCGCGGGGCCAGGGCTTCGGCGCGGGCGCTCAACCCGTGCATGTCCAGTTCCTGGTCGAGCTCCGCTGGCACGATCAGGATCACATTGCCCTCCTTCACCGGCAGCTCCCAGTAATGGCGGTGATAAAGCCCGCGCAGCAACGCCGCACCCAATGGCTTGCCATCATCGGTCGCCCATTGGTTGATCACCAGCCAACCGCCCGGATTCAGGCGTTTCTGGCAGTTTTCCAGGAAATTCCACGCCAGATGCCCGACACCCGGCCCGACATCGGTGTAGAGGTCGACGAAGATCAAATCCGCAGGCTCGGCGGTTTCCAGCAGATCGAGCGCATCGCCGATGCGGATGTACAGGCGCGGGTCATCGTCCAGGCCCAGGTACTCGATGGCCAGGCGCGGTACGTCCGGGCGCAGTTCAATGGCTTCTACGTCTTCCAGCGGCAGGAACTTCAGGCAGGCCTGGGTCAAGGTACCGGCACCCAGCCCAAGGAACAGCGCGCTGTCCGGCTGCTCGTGGCACAGCGCGCCAATCAGCATGGCGCGAGTGTAGTCATACTCCAGCCAGCTCGGGTCGGCGGTGAACACGCAGCTCTGCTCGATGGCGTCGCCAAATTCGAGGAAGCGGTAATCCGCCACTTCCAGCACCCGGATCATGCCGAACTCATCGTGCACTTCGGCGAGCAGATGCTCGACGCGCTCCTCAGTCATTTCGTCTCCTGGTCGTTGCCCGGCCAGTCACCAGACAACGTTATCATTCGTTCCGCGTTAGGCGGCAAAGGCGCGATTGTCGGCCAAGCATCGCCAGCAGGTCACGTACTAATTGCTGATAACATGAGGTCCCGTGCGTAAACACTAGAGACCGTGATGAGCCAACCCTGGAGCCCTGACAGCTGGCGCGCCTTGCCGATCCAGCAACAACCCCACTACCCGGACGCGGCGCACCTGCATGCCGTCGAGCAAAGCCTGGCCAGTTATCCGCCCCTGGTGTTTGCCGGTGAGGCCCGGGAGTTGCGCCGTCAGTTTGCCGAGGTCACCGAAGGGCGTGCGTTTCTGTTGCAAGGCGGCGATTGCGCGGAGAGCTTTGCCGAGTTTTCGGCGGCGAAGATTCGCGACACCTTCAAAGTGCTGCTGCAAATGGCCATCGTCATGACCTTTGCCGCCGGCTGTCCAGTGGTCAAGGTCGGCCGGATGGCAGGGCAGTTCGCCAAGCCGCGCTCGGCCAACGACGAAACCATCGATGGCGTGACCCTGCCGGCCTATCGGGGTGACATCGTCAACGGCATCGGCTTCGACGAAAAAAGCCGGGTGCCGGACCCGGACCGCCTGCTGCAGTCATACCATCAGTCCACAGCCACCCTGAACCTGTTGCGCGCCTTCGCCCAGGGCGGTTTTGCCGACCTGCACCAGGTGCACAAGTGGAACCTGGACTTCATCGCCAACTCGGCTTTGGCAGAAAAGTACAGCCACCTGGCCAACCGTATCGATGAAACCCTGGCCTTCATGCGCGCCTGCGGTATGGACTCGTCACCGCAATTGCGCGAGACCAGCTTCTTCACCGCCCACGAAGCCCTGCTGCTCAATTACGAAGAAGCTTTCGTGCGGCGCGACAGCCTGACCAACGACTATTACGACTGCTCCGCCCACATGTTGTGGATCGGCGACCGCACTCGCCAGCTCGACGGCGCTCACGTCGAGTTCCTGCGCGGGGTCAACAACCCGATCGGGGTCAAGGTCGGCCCGACCATGAACACCGATGAGCTGATTCGTCTGATCGACGTGCTCAACCCGGAAAACGATCCGGGCCGCCTTAACCTGATCGCCCGCATGGGCGCGAACAAGGTCGGCGATCACCTGCCGCAGCTGATTCGTGCCGTGGAGCGTGAAGGCAAAAAGGTGCTCTGGAGCAGCGACCCGATGCACGGCAATACCATCAAGGCCAGCAGCGGCTACAAGACCCGGGATTTCGCGCAGATCCTCGGTGAGGTGAAGCAGTTCTTCCAGGTTCACCAGGCCGAAGGCACTTACGCTGGCGGTATTCACATCGAGATGACCGGTCAGAACGTCACCGAGTGCATTGGCGGCGCACGTCCGATCACCGAGGACGGCTTGTCGGACCGCTACCATACCCACTGCGATCCACGGATGAATGCCGATCAGTCGCTGGAGCTGGCGTTCCTGATCGCTGAAACCCTGAAGCAGGTTCGCCGCTAAGGTGGGCTACCCCCGGCCAACGCCACCCGCAACCGCGCCGCACTGGCGCGGGGGCAATTGAGTTGAATCTGCGCCAGGCCCAACCAGTTGGCCATCTTGCGCAAATTGTCCGCCAACGCCTGCATGCCCGCCTCATCGAGACCCGGTTGCTCTTCGTGCACCGCGTGCACCGCCAGCCGCCCCAACGCCCGCTCAGCCCGCAGATCGACCCGCGCAGCGATCCGCTCGTGGTGCAGAAACGGCAACACGTAATAGCCATACACCCGCTTGGCGGGTGGCGTATAGATTTCCAGGCGGTATCGGAAGTCGAACAGGCGCTCGGTCCGGCTGCGTTCCCAGATCAACGAATCAAAGGGCGAGAGCAAGGCACTGGCACTGACCCGGCGTGGGACTTTCGGCTCGGGCAAACAGTACGCCCGTTGCTTCCAGCCCTGCACTTCGCAGGCCTGCAACGCGCCATCCTCCACCAGTGCCGCCAACGCGCTGCGACACTGCGCCAGCTCCAGGCGAAAATAGTCGCGCAAGTCCGTCTCAGTCGCCACACCCAGTGCAGAGGCGGCGTGCAGGAGCAGTCCTCGTTGCGCATCTGCCTCGCTTGGCAGAGCAACACTGAGCACGGACGCGGGAATCACCCGTTCCGGCAGATCGTAGAGCCGCTCAAAACCGCGCCGCCCCGCCACCGTGACCTCTCCGGCAGCGAACAACCACTCCAACGCGTGTTTTTCCGCACTCCAGTCCCACCAGGGCCCTGCTCGCTCCTGGCGTGTCGACAAACTCCCAGCCCCCAACGCACCGAGCTCCTCGACCGAGGCCAGGACCCGGCGGATGGTGTCCTGCTGTTCCCGCCCGAAACGCGCCAATTGCTGATAGATGCCCTCGCCTTGCGCGGCCCGTTGCATCCGCCAGCGCAGCAACGGATACATCGACAACGGCAACAATGAGGCCTCATGCCCCCAGTATTCGAACAAGGTGCGCCGCCGCCCTTGACCCCAGGCGGCCTGATCAAGTAGCCCGGAGGAGTAGTCTCCAAGGCGCGAGAACAAGGGCAGGTAATGCGAGCGCACCAGCGCGTTGACCGAATCGATCTGCAGCACACCCAGACGCTCGATCAACCGATTGAGCTGGCTCGACTTGACCGCTGCTGGCGACTGACGCCCAGCGAAACCTTGGGCCGTCAGTGCCAGGCGCCTGGCTTGCTTGAGGGAAAAACACAGGGAGCCGGTCATGTAACCATCCTTGGTGAAGGTTTCCTCCACCTTAATACCAGGCTCACCAAACGCCAATGGCAGGCTCAACGCTTCAGCGGATCATCCCAGAACGGGCGCGCTGACTCCCTGACCACATCTGCCCGACTCAGGCCGATGTCCCGCAACCGGTCATCGCTCATCCGTGCCAGCTCGGCACGGTCCTTACTCAACTGGCGCCACCGCCCCAACTGAGCGAGCGCCCGGTACAGATGCTGGACCGACCTGTCCAGCGTTGCTTCCATGGCGCCGCGCCCTACCCTCACTACCGTGTACCGTCGTTCCATGACAGTGCTCCCAAAAAGTGAGGTCGAAGTCTGCTACCGGTTCGGTAAACCAACCAGTGAATGTCGGTGACCACCTGTTTCCAGCTCGATACAGCCCCATGGCCCGGGCGTTTGCACCGGACCACGGGGGAGTGACAGAACACTTCAATCGACCTGGCCGCTTACTTGCCCTTGCCCATGGGGTCTTCCCAGAAATGCCGCTCCGCTTCCTGCTGGATGTCGGCCCGACTCAGACCAATGTCTTTCAGCTCGTCATCGCTGAGGCTGGCCAGCACTGCCCGCTCACGATGCAACTGAAACCAGCGCACGAGTTTTTCCAGCAGATGGTGGGAGAAGCCATGGAGTGAGAAATGGTTTAACTGCACATAACCTTTTTGACCTTTCATCGTCTTGCCCTCCGTTGTGGATGGCTCAAGTCTCGCGCCAGGACTAAGATCAATCCAACGAATGTTTCTTATGCAACACATCTCGGAGATTGATGAGTTGAGCGCCTACCCCAGCATTGATACCGAAGTCCTGCGCACGTTCGTCGCCATTGCCGACCAGGGCGGTTTCACCCGTGCTGGTGAGTTGGTCAACCGCACGCAATCGGCGGTCAGCATGCAGATGAAGCGTCTAGAAGAGGACGTACTGCAACGCCAACTATTCCAGCGCGACGGCCGCCAGGTGAAGCTGACTGCCGAGGGCCAGGTGTTGCTGGGTTACGCCCGGCGGATCCTCAAGCTGCACAGTGAAGTGTTCAACACCCTGCGAGAACCGCACATGGTCGGCATGGTCAAGATCGGTACGCCCGACGACTATGTCATGCGCTTCCTGCCGGGCATCCTGTCGCGCTTCGCCCAGGCCTATCCGTTGATCCAGATCGAAGTGCATTGCGACTCCTCCGAGCAGTTGCTGCAACGCCAGGACCTGGACCTGTCGATCGTCACCCGCGAACCTGGCAACGAGATCGGCCAACTGCTGCGCAAGGAACGTTTTGTCTGGGCCCAGGCACTGTGCTTCAACCCTAACGAGCAAGTGCCGCTGCCGCTGGCGATGTTCAACAGTGACTGTTTTTGCCGGCGCTGGGCCTGTAACGCGCTGGACGCCAGCGAGCGCGAGTACCGCATCGCCTATAACAGCTCAAGTCTGTCGGCGATCATGGCGGTGGTCAGTGCCGGGTTGGCCGTAACCGCCCAACTGGAAAGCCTGATCACCCAGGACATGCGCATCCTCGGCGAGGCGGAAGGTCTGCCGCAGTTGCCCGAGGCCAGCATCATGCTGCTGCGCAACCTGCATAACCCCTCGCCCATCACCGAGTGTCTGGCCGAGCACATTGTCGAAGGCTTCAAACTTTAAAGGCGAGCATCACCGCACACAGCACCAGGAAGGCGCAGAACAACCCGCGCAGCAAGCGTTCCGGCATGGCGTGGGCGATCTTCACTCCCCAACTGATGCTCAACAGCCCGCCCGCCGCCATGGGCAGCGCAATGCTCCAGTTCACCTGCTGATGCAGCGCATAGGTGACCAGGGTCACGCCGGTGCTGGGCAAGGCCAGCGCCAGCGACAGGCCCTGGGCCACCACTTGAGTGGTGCCGAACAGACTGGTGAGCACCGGCGTCGCCACCACGGCCCCGCCCACACCGAACAACCCGCCCATGGCCCCCGAGGCTGCTCCCAGGACGCCTAGCCAGGGCCATGGATAGCGCATCTGCACGCTGGGCTTGGCGGTTGCCATGAACATACGCAGCAGGTTGTAGCTCGACAGCGCCACCAGAAAGGCCACAAAACCGATGCGCATGACCTGGGCATCAATCCCCACCGCCCAGATCGAGCCAAGCCAGGCGAAACAGAACCCCATCGACGCAAGCGGCAGGGCGTGCCGCAATTCGATGCGATTGCGCTGGTGGTAACGCCACAGCGCCAGCATCACATTGGGCACCACCATCACCAGCGCCGTGCCCTGGGCAATCTGCTGATCCAGGCCGAACAATACGCCCAGCACCGGGATCGCGATCAATCCGCCGCCGATTCCGAACAATCCGCCGACAGTCCCCAGGGCAGCGCCCAGTACCAGATACATCGCCAACTCAATCACAATTCATTTCTCCGCACACCAGGCTGTGCATCCTACGCAGTAGCTTCTAGCGGGGAAACGCACAGCAACGCACAATGGCTGTGCCAAATCCGCATAGGCTGATCCTGATGAATCCCAACGCGCTCACCGACCAACTGGGGTTATTCCTCGACGTAGTGGAAACCGGCAGTTTTTCCGCGGCCGCCCGCCGCCATCCACTGACCCCCTCGGCCGTCGCCAGGCGTATCGACAGCCTGGAGCATGCCTTGGGCAGCCAGCTGTTCGTGCGCACCACCCATGCCGTTCGCGCCACGCCCGCGGGGTTGGCGTTTGCCGAACGAGCCCGACGGATAGTCAGTGAATTGCGCCTGGCCCGGGCCGAAGCCGCTTCCCTGAGCAACGCGCCGGAGGGCCTGATTCGGGTCGATGCGCCTGCGGCCTTCGGTCGACGCCATCTGGCACCGGTGATTGCCGACTTTCTACAGGTCTATCCGGGGCTCGACGTGCAATTGCATTTGATCGACAGCTTCGTCGACATGCAGGGCTTGAACCTGGGCAAGGTCGACCTGGTGCTGCGCGCCGGGCAAATGGCCGACACCCGCATGGTGGCCACACCCCTGGCGAGCATGGTGCGCATTGCCTGCGCCAGCCCCGCGTACCTCAAGCGGCGCGGCGTACCCCAGCGGCCCGAGGAGTTGAGCACTCATGACGGCCTCGATTGGGATGGCCTGGCGCCGCCCTTCGCCTGGCGCTTCGAGCACAACGGCCAACAGCACTTGCATCGCCCGCAACGCATCCGCCTGAGCGCCAACAATGCCGAAGCGCTGCTCTACGGCGCCCTCGCCGGCCTGGGTATCGCGCACCTGCCGACCTGGTTGTGCAGCGAATACCTGCTGCGCGGCGAGTTGCTACCGTTGTTTTGCGACGCGGGCTTGCCCAAGCCGGAGAACACCGGCATCTATGCCCTGCGCCTGGAGCAGCAGGCCAGTTCCCGCACACGGCTGTTGCTGGAATACCTCAAGAGCCGCTTCAGCCCAATCCCGCCATGGGACCTGGCCCTGCAGCGTGACTTCAGCCGGCTCTAGCGGACAATCATCTGGCGCAAGGCAAAAAAAAACCCGACACAAGGTCGGGTTTTTTGCCTACAAGGACTGCGCTTATTTAGCACGGCCTTTGTAAGAACCGCCTTCGCGGGTATCGATCTCGATCATGTCGCCGATTTCGATGAAGTCAGCAACCGACAGCTCGGTACCGTTCTTCAGTTTGGCAGGCTTCATCACCTTGCCGGAAGTGTCACCGCGAGCGGAACCTTCGGTGTAGTCAACCTGACGCACGATAGTGGTCGGCAGCTCTACGGATACCAGACGGTCTTCGAAGAACACGGCTTCGCAGACGTCGGTCATGCCTTCTTCAACGAATGGCAGAACGCTTTCGATGTCTTCGGCGTTCAGCTCGTACATGGTGTAGTCAGTGGTGTCCATGAACGTGTAGGTGTCGCCGCTGATGAAGGACAGGGTCGCTTCTTTGCGGTCGAGGATCACGTCGTCCAGTTTGTCGTCGGCGCTGTAAACGATCTCGGTCTTGTAACCGGTCAGCAGGTTTTTCAGCTTGGTCTTCATGATCGCGCTGTTACGACCGGACTTGGTGAATTCAGCTTTCTGAACCAGCCAAGGGTCGTTTTCGAGACGGATCACCGTACCGGGTTTCAGTTCTTTACCAGTTTTCATTGCGAATATCCGAATTTGGATGGGATTTACAAAAATCTAGGCCGCGTATCATATCCAATTTAGGTAAAACTGCACCAGCGCTGAGGCAAGATCGACCTGCAACGACTGTTCCAGACACCATGAGCGGGCGTGATTTTGCAGCTCCGGCCAGTGCGCCTCGGCGCTGATCCAGGCCGGGGCCATGCCCTCGCCGTTATTCCAGGCCCGCCACAACCCCTCTAGCGCCGCGCGTGCGGCGGGTGACAGGGTTTTGGTATAGAGGGTCAAAAAGGCTTCGAGCTTATCCAGGTGGGCCTCTTCCTCCTGCTGGTAGATATGCCACAGCATCGGACGAGCGGCCCATTGCGCACGGACGAACGAGTCCTCGCCACGCACCGCGTTGAAATCGCAGCACCACAGCAGCAGGTCGTACTGGTCCTGGCGCACAAACGGCAACACCTGCACGGTCAGGGCTCCCCGTTGCTGCACGGCGCCGACTGCCAGTCCCGGTTGCCCCAGCCAGCGTGCCACATCCCCGAGGACTCGCCCCTGCGGCACCAGCAGATGGGTGGCCTGTGCAGCGTTCGCCATCACGTCCAGCCAATCGGCCAGCCCGGCATTCTCGTAGGCAAACAGGGATATCAGGCGCGCTCCCGCGGCGCGCTCTACCCCCAGGCCTTGCAGGAACTCACGCTGCGCAACCGGGTTGGCTTGAAACTGCTCGCGCCGTGCCAGCAATTCGCGTTCGCGCAGCAGACCGCCCGTGCCCGGCTGGAACCCGGGGAAAAAAAAGTATTTCTGCACATGCTGGAACTTCACCGAGGGCAGGCCGTGGCAGCCAACGATCCAGTCTTCGGCACTCAAATAGTCGAGGTTCAGCCACAGCGGAGTGTGCTCGCGGGCTGCCATCGCCTCCATGTAGGCATGCGGCAACTGACAGGCGAAGGCAGCAACCACCACATCGGCAGCGTCCGTCGCTTGCCAGTCCGCCGACCAGTGACGCACGTCCACGCCCTGCTGCCATTGCTGGCGCGCATTGACATCAAGCTCCGGACACAGGCGCTCGAATGCCCGCAGGTCGTCGACCCACAAGCGCACCGCGCAGGGATGCTCAGCCACCAGTTGGCGGGCCAGGCGCCAGGTCACGCCGATGTCGCCGTAGTTGTCGACGACCGTACAGAAAATATCCCAGTCGACTTTCATGCCGGGCTCCGTGGGGCAAAGACTTTGATTGTCCGCATAAATCGTTGCGCGCAGAAGGGCCGACGGCGATTAATCTTCATGCGACAATCCACGCTTGCCCATTTCCCCCGCCAGGAGGCAACGATGCCGTACCGTCCATCCGCTCGCCGCACAGTGTCGATCACTCTCAACCCGCTGCAATTGATCGGCTGCATCGCCCTGGGCCTGTGGCTGGGGTTCGTCGCCATTGCCCTGACCGCCTGGCTGCTGTCCAGGCTTTTGCCTGCTACACAGTTGGCGCCGCTGGCGGACGTGGTGCGCCCGGCCACCCAAGCCGCGCCGGTGGCGGCACAACCAGCAGCGGACAACCAGATGTTTGAGCAGTACAAGTCCATCCTCAACCAACAGGCGCGGCAGGAAGTCCTGGAGCAAGCGCGCAATGACCCGCGCAATCAGACCAACCCCACCTGCCAGTTCTGGTTGCAACAAGACCGCACTATCCCCAGCGACAAAAGCCGCAGCAACGTGCTGCAGTTCTGCAATTGATCATGAATAAACAGAACGTACACCAGTTGCTTCTGGAAAAGCTGGCGGTCGATTTCGACGTCGCCCAGCGAGCGGCGCAAACCGCCTACGAAACCGCAACCCACGAAGAAAACATCGCCGAGAACAAGTACGACACCCTGGGGCTCGAAGCCTCTTACCTGGCGGCCGGCCAGGCCAAGCGCGTCGAGGAAATTCGCCAGGCGCTGACGCGGTGCCAGAACATGCCCGTGGCTGCGTATGACGCGCAGCGGGGCATCCAGATCGGCAGCCTGCTGGGCCTGGAAGACGACCAGGGGCGCCAGCAATGGCTGTTCCTGGCGCCGGATGCGGCGGGATTGAAGGTCTATCTGGTGGGACAGTTGATTACCGTCATCACCCCGCGCTCGCCACTGGGCAACAGCCTCTTGGGCAAATTGGAGGGCGATGAGGTGGAGATCGTGGTGGCGGGCACTCGGCAACAGTTCACTGTCACCGAGGTCGTCTGAGGGACTCAGTGAACCGGTAGTTCCACGCCGTCGAACAGCTCTTCGAGTTCCTGCTTGTTGTGGCACTGGATGGCCTTGGCCATGACTTCGCGGGTCAGGTGTGGGGCGAACTTCTCGATGAAGTCGCACATGAAGCCACGCAGGAAAGTACCGCGACGGAAACCGATCTTGGTCACGCTGGACTCGAACAGCTCGCTGGCATCGAGTACTACCAGGTCATTATCGAGCTTGGTATCGACCGCCATCTTGGCTACGATCCCGACGCCCAGGCCGAGGCGCACATAGGTCTTGATCACGTCGGCGTCAGCGGCGGTGAACACCACTTTCGGCGTCAAGCCGCGGTGGCTGAAAGCTTCGTCGAGCTTCGAACGGCCGGTAAAACCGAAGACGTAGGTCACGATCGGGTATTCGGCCAGGGCTTCGAGCGTCAGCTTCGGCAGCTTGGTCAGCGGGTGACCCTGGGGTACTACCACACAACGGTTCCAGCGGTAGCACGGCATCATTACCAGGTCGCCGAACAACTCCAGGGCCTCGGTGGCAATCGCGAAATCCACGGTGCCATCGGCGGCCATTTCGGCGATCTGCATCGGCGACCCCTGGTGCATGTGCAGGGCAACGTCGGGGTATTGCTTGATAAAATTGCTGATCACCGGCGGCAATGCATAACGTGCCTGGGTGTGGGTGGTGGCAATCGACAGGGTGCCTTTCTTCTCGTTGGAGAACTCCTGGGCGATCTGCTTGATGCTCTCGACCTTGCGCAGGATTTCGCCGGCGGTGGTGATGATGCGCTCACCGGCCGGAGTGACGCGGGTCAGGTGTTTGCCGCTGCGTGCAAAAACCTCGACGCCCAACTCGTCCTCCAGCAGGCGGATCTGCTTGCTGATGCCCGGCTGCGAGGTGTACAGGCTTTGGGCAGTAGCCGAAACGTTGAGGTCGTGGTGCGCCACTTCCCAGATGTAGCGCAATTGTTGAAGCTTCATATGAATCCCTCAAAGCAGATAGACGCCACGGGCATCAGCGACGGTATATAACTATATTAATGGTTTGAAGAATAAATCTAGAACTTTTTCATCAAAAGGCCAGCATTCTCGCCTCAAATATCCCCGTGCCGCCGGCGCTGTGACAGGGGCACCAGGTAAACCGGCACTTGCGACAACTGCAACACCCGTGCGGCTGTGCGCCCCAAAGGGGTTTCCCCACCGCTGCCATGGCTGTGACTCCCTAGGATCAACAAATCCACCGAGAGTTTCTGAGCCTGTTCGAGAATCACCTGCGACGGATCGCCCTGGAACACCCTGACCGACTGAATCAGCTCCAGGTCCTGCTGCCCCTCCCCCAACTCCTCGCGAAAACTGTCGAGCACCCGCTGTTCGATATTGGCCATTACCGTACTCAGGCCCTGGCTGTGAAACTCGTTCAGCGCCTGTTCGTCGAGGTAGCTCTGCAACACCGATTCAGCGAACAACCCCATCGGTTCAACCGCGTGCACTACATACAGCTCGGCCTTGAACGTTCGGGCCAATGCCAGTGCGTGTTGCATCACAAAAGGAGCGTAAAGGCCGAGGTCAGTGGCATACAGCATCGAACGAATCATGTGACCTCCTCGAGTGCCTGAATGGCGGAGATTGCTTCAGCTTAGCAGTGCTGCGCGCAGTTCGACGTGCCGTGCAAGGTGCTGAACGGGCGACCTAAACCTTCAGTTCGTTGCTGATGCCGTGGGGCACATGCCCGGTGGCCACGACCTCGCGAGCCAGTTCACAGTGGCCGGCCTGGTCGTCGAAAAACACATCGGCGGCAAACGCCTCAAGAAATGCCGACTTGGTCAGCCCCCCGAGAAACAGTGATTCGTCGAGGCGGATATCCCACTCGCGCAGCGTGCGAATCACCCGCTCATGGGCCGGCGCCGAACGTGCCGTGACCAAGGCGGTGCGGATCGGGCATTGGTCTTCAGGGAACTCGCGCTGCAAGGCATTGAGTGCGGCCAGGAAGCCCTTGAACGGACCGCCGCGCAGCGGCTCACGCGCGGCCTGCCGCTCACTGGCCTGGAACGCTTCAAGACCGCCGGCCTGATAGACCCGCTCCGACTCATCGGAAAACAGCACCGCATCGCCATCGAAGGCGATGCGCAACTCTTCGCTGGCCGCACGGCTGGCACCTCCCGACAGAATGGTCGCGGCGGCAAAGCCGGCGTCCAGTGCGCTGCGCACATCTTCAGCGTGAGTGGAGAGAAACAGGTCGCAGCCAAATGCCTTGAGGTACGGATAGGGACTGCGGCCACCGACAAACGCCGCCCGGGAAATTGCCAGGCCGTAATGGTGGATCGAGTTGAACACCCGTAACCCGGTGTCAGCGCTGTTGCGCGATACCAGCACCACTTCGACCCGAGCCTTGCCCAAGTGCGCATTGAGGTTCAACAGTTTCTGCACCAGGGGGAAGGCATCGCCCGGCTCGAGGATCTCGTCTTCATGTTCGATCTGGTACTGCCGGTACGCCTCGACGCCACTGGCCAGGTACACCTTATGGCTGTCGCTGAGGTCGAACAGCGCTCGCGAGGAAATCGCCAGGACCAGTTTGTCGTCGATGCCTTTTGCCATGTGTCCCCCCGGACTGAAACTTCAGCGATTACGCCCATCAATAAAACACAGGGCCTGATAAAGGGCTTCGATCTTCGGCATCGGGCAACCCGCTGCCCGGGCCGAAGCCAAGGGCTGGGCGTAAATCGCAGCCAACTCCAGCGGCCGCTGCTGCAGGAAGTCGTGATACATGCTCGGCCAGTAGTCGGGCATTTTTTCGGTGACCTTGAACAGATGCTCGGCATAACCCGCTGGCATGCTGTGCCCACAGGCTTGTGCGCCCTGCACCACTTCCGCCATCAGCGCCTGGATCAGTTCGCGACTGTATTGATCGGCCATCAAGGGGCTGGTACTCGCCCCGAGCAGCACCGACAAACCGTTGTAAGGAACATTCCAGACCAGTTTTTGCCAACGCGCCTGCTGAAGATTGGCCATGGCCTGGGAATCGAGACCAGCGGTACGAAACAGCCCAGCGCCTTGCTCGACGATCTGCTGGCGTGCCGCCGCATCGGCCATCACCGGGCCACTGTGATAACCCACATGCACGGCGCCCAGCGCCTGGTGTTCGATGATGCCTGGGCCTGCGCGGTGCACACAGATGAAACACAGGCCACCGAGCAGGTGCAGCGAGTCGGGCAACAGCTCGCGCAAGCTGTCCTCGACATCCAGGCCGTTCTGCAGCAGCAGGACCTTGGCGCCCGCCGCCGCAGCCTGGATGATTGCCGGCGCCAGCTCGCTGTTACTGGTGGTCTTGGCACCCACCAGCAGCCAATCGCAAGGGGGCATGTCTTCAGCGGTGTTGTAGGCCTGGACCGGGTTCAAGGTCAGGGCGCCGAACGGCGCGCTGTGCACTTGCAGGCCACGCTCGGCCACCGCGCAAAATTCGCTGCGCAATAGAAAATGCACGTCAAATCCGGCCCGCGCCAACATCACGCCGTAAAATCCACCAATCGCCCCGGTGCCGATAATGCCGATTCTCGGCGATTGTCCTGCTGTTGCTGTCATGGCAATTCCTCTGGTTCCCGACTCAGCGCCAGCCCCACCGCCGCGTTCAGTTCAGTGCGGGTGAAGCGCGCCTGGACTGCGCCAAAAAACTCACCGTCGCGCACCACAAACAGCGCCGGCAAATGAAAGACCTGATAACGCGCCACGGCTCCGCCGTTGTTGCCGGCGTCGATCCAGCACAGCCGATCGACCGCGAGGCCGAGGGCGGGTAACTGGACTCGCGCCCAACGGCAACTGGAGCAGCCGACACTGGTGAAAATCACCAGCGAGACACCACTCATCGCCAACAGCCGTTGGTCGGCGTCGAAATCGGTCAGCTCGCATTCGACCACTATACTGGGGGAAACACTGTCGAATGACCGACACTTGGAGTCCGCGTTCATGGGGCGTTTTATTCCTCATCCTGACGATGTGCCCGTCGAGTTAACGTTGCGCAAGCACCAGTGTATTTCTCGGCAAGAGCTGCACACTATCAGTCTCGGCGGCGTGGCTTGCAATTACCACCGCGCCTGGCGCAAGGGTACGGCACTGGAAGTACGCATGCCGACCCTCAGCGAACATGTCTGCTACCTGGGCTACGTGGCCTGGTGCCTTCGGCGCAAGCGTGGTTACCTGGTGGGCATCGCCTTCATCGACGAACAGACCCTGTTCAAGGCGCGAATGGGCGAGCAGGTCTGCCAGATCGAACGTTATTGCCGCCAGCAAGACCAGCAGCGCGAACCACAAGGCGTCCAGGCACTGGCCCTGCAATGGGTCGATCAACATGCCGGCGAGTACTCCCACGAGACCGTTCGCCAGGCTTTTGCCACGCCAGCGCTGGATTAAACCCGCGTCTGCCCATTGTCGAGCCACCGCCTAACGCGCTAAGGTTCGGCTCCCCGCTGCGCTTAAATCATGCTGTGCTCCGCCGCGCGGGGATCGCTGGCGGCCGGCACCCGTGACCTGACGAGTAACACGATGGCTGATTTACCGATCAATGACCTAAACGTCGCCTCCAACGAGACGCTGATCACTCCTGACCAGCTCAAGCGTGATATCCCCCTGAGCGCCGCTGCCCTGCAGACCGTGACCAAGGGCCGCGAAGTGATTCGCAATATCCTGGATGGCACCGACCCCCGCCTGTTCGTCGTAATCGGGCCCTGCTCGATCCACGACCTCAAGGCCGCACACGAATACGCCGAGCGCCTCAAGGTCCTCGCCGCAGAAGTGTCCGACACCCTGTATCTGGTCATGCGGGTCTATTTCGAGAAGCCACGTACCACCGTCGGCTGGAAAGGCCTGATCAACGATCCGTACCTGGACGACTCCTTCAAGATCCAGGATGGCCTGCACATTGGTCGCCAGTTGCTGCTGGACCTGGCCGAGATGGGCCTGCCGACCGCGACCGAAGCACTTGACCCGATCTCCCCGCAGTACCTGCAGGACCTGATCAGTTGGTCGGCAATCGGCGCGCGCACCACCGAATCCCAGACCCACCGGGAAATGGCCTCCGGCCTGTCCTCGGCGGTTGGCTTCAAGAATGGCACCGACGGCGGCCTGACCGTTGCCATCAACGCCCTGCAGTCGGTTTCCAGCCCACACCGTTTCCTGGGGATCAACCAGGAAGGTGGCGTATCGATCGTCACCACCAAGGGCAATGCCTACGGTCACGTGGTCCTGCGCGGTGGCAACGGCAAGCCGAACTACGATTCGGTCAGTGTGGCGTTGTGCGAGCAGGCGCTGAACAAGGCCAAAATCAAGCCAAACATCATGGTCGACTGCAGCCACGCCAACTCCAACAAGGATCCGGCCCTGCAACCGCTGGTGATGGAGAACGTCGCCAACCAGATTCTGGAAGGCAACCAGTCGATCATCGGCCTGATGGTCGAAAGCCATTTGAACTGGGGTTGCCAGGCGATTCCCAAAGACCTGGCCGACCTGCAATACGGCGTGTCGATCACCGACGCCTGCATCGACTGGTCTGCGACCGAAACCACCTTGCGCAGCATGCATGCCAAGCTCAAGGATGTGCTGCCTAAACGCGAGCGCACCTGACCCGCATTCAGCGCACACAAAAACGCCGGGCTTAGCCCGGCGTTTTTATTGGTAACCCTGATCAGAGCTTGGCGGCATGCCGCTGATGACGTTCCATGTAGCGCTCCACGTAGGAGCACGAGGGGATGACGGTGTAACCCATCTGCTCCGCGTACTCGAGCGCCTGCTCGGTCAACGCGGCGGCAATACCACGGCCACGCAGCGCGTTGGGTACGAACGTGCGATAGATATCCAGGGTCTGCTTACCCAGGTCCATATAGGTCAGGTAGGCACGATGACCGTCCACATTGGTCTCGAATTGATGACCAGCCTGGTCATGGTGGATGGACAACGCCTCGCTCATCACTACTCCTCGCGGGTCTTTGACTGACCCCTACCTTACCGATGTTTTTCCGGCGAAGGAACCTCTACGCCACCCCGTGCCTGTCGGACACCGAGAAAAACCCGTCCTGATCCCACGCAACCTGGCACGTATCAAATAGTAGGCACCAAAGGCACAAATGCTCAAGGCGCGCTCGTCTCGATGTCGCGGGCGTGGGTTCGGCACGGGTCACGTCGAGGCGGTTCGACCGACGCTCTGGAGCGGCCGATCACCTGAACATTGCCGGATATTGAGACTTAAGACGTGCGCCAGTAGTTAAAGTCACTGCCTACATGCAAAAGTGACGTGAAACGACGCACAATTCCTCAACATAAGTGTAGACGAATCTATATAAAGGGACTTTAGGCGATACTGCGAAACAGCCATCAGGGTGCCACTGGCTTTCAAGCAGCGCGCTCAGGACGGGCTTCGCGGTTGCATACTTTTTATACAGTGCGATTAAAAGTTGCTCGAAAAAGAATCAGCGCCTACAATTTTTTTTGCTTCTTGCTCTACGTCAGTTTACTTACTAAAAGTAATGGGTAGTATGTACGCCGGCTGTTTCCTCACTCTGGGGTGACAGCTAATTAATAGAAAGTCCTTGAAGGGGAACACGATGAACAACGTTCTGAAATTCTCTGCTCTGGCTCTGGCCGCAGTTCTGGCTACCGGTTGCAGCAGCGTATCGAAAGAAACCGAAGCACGTCTGACTGCTACTGAAGACGCAGCAGCTCGCTCCCAAGCTCGTGCAGACGAAGCTTACCGTAAAGCTGATGAAGCTCTGGCTGCTGCTCAAAAAGCACAACAGACTGCTGACGAAGCTAACGAGCGTGCTCTGCGCATGCTGGAAAAAGCTAGCCGCAAGTAATAGTCCTTCGGGATTGTTATCAAGCCGACCCATTTTTTGGGTCGGCTTTTTTATTGCCCGCAGTTTCTGCCGGCCATAAAAAACCCGCCGGGGCTGACGTCCCGGCGGGTCTTGTGGAGCGCTTACTGCAGTTCTATCGGCGTGCTCGACACCAGCGGGGTACCCGTGCCCGGCACGGCGATTTCCACCGGCAGGCCATCTTCGGCCGCGACCACGTCACGCACCACGTCCCAGTTCATGCGCATGTTGCTGGTGATGTCCTCACGCTTGAGCATGGCGTTGATCACTGCGGTGTGCTTGTCGACCACCGACGGGTTGCCCTTGTCATCGATTGGCGTATGCGCCTCCAGATAGACCTTGCCCCCGCTCATGCCGAACTTGTACGGGTCGTTGAGGATGCGCACCGAGGTACCCACCGGCACCATGCTGGCCATCTCCAGCACGTTGTTGTTGAACATGCGGAAGCAGCCGTGGCTGGTGCGCATGCCGATGCCGAACTTCTTGTTCGAACCATGGATCAGGTAACCCGGCGTGCCCAGGGTGAACTTGAAAGGTCCCAGCGGGTTGTCCGGACCGGCCGGCACGACATTCGGCAACGGGTCGCCATCGGCGGCGTGCTCAGCCTTGATCGACGCGGGAGGGGTCCAGGTCGGGTTGGGGGTCTTGGCGACGATGCTGGTGTGGGCAATCGGCGAACCCCAGCCTTCCCGACCGATCCCCAGGGGGAAGGTGTAGACCACGTTGCGGCCTTTAGGGAAGTAGTACAGGCGGTACTCGGCCAGATTGATCACGATGCCTTCACGCGGGCCCGGGGGCAGGATGAATCGCGTTGGCAGGATGATCTCGGTGCCCGCGCCCGGCAGCCAGGGATCGACACCCGGGTTGGCCGCGACCATTTCCGAATAACCCAGGTCATAGGTGGTGCCCAGGTCGGCGAAGGTATCTTCGTACTTGGCCTTGATCACTTGCACCTGGCCGACGATATCTTCGCCCGACGGCGGCAAGGGCAGCTCCAACGCTGCAACGGGACCGGCCACGCACAGGGCGGCAAGAGACAGGCAGCGGGCGACGGCAGGAAAGCGCGACAACATCCGGAAAATCCTTTGCATGATCGACAGAGGGGGTAAAACCGCGATTGTACACCGCAGTCTGCGGATTCGGGGAACCGGGCGACGGTCGCCGCGCCGCAAGTTACAACTCGAAACGCAACTCCGGCCAGATCGGCGAAGTACCGCGCTTCTGCGACTCCAGGATTGCTCGGCACAACGAGCACAGACGCTGGTCCTGGAATACCCGGCGATCGACGCTGGACCAGCGCGGTTGCGCCGGCAGCAACGTACCGCACAGGGTACGGTCGGCCGAGCCGCCCAACTCCAGTTGACGCGTCACCAGATGCACCCGGACTTCCTGGCAGGCGAACAGATCCAACTGCTCGTCAGGCTCGATCAGTTGGTAGGCAAACAGGGACCAGGCAGGACGCGGCATCGGGGGCTCCAGATCAGGGGGGCGCCACATTAGCCGAAAGCCTGCCGCTAGAAAAGCATCAAAGCAGGGGTTTTAGCGTTGGCCAGACATTTTCCAGCAACTTGCCCTGTGCCGCGCCGGCCGGGTGAATGCCATCGGCCTGCATCAGCTCGGGCTTGCCGCCAATTCCCTCGAGAAAAAACGGCACCAGCGCGACCTTTTTTTCCGTCGCCAGATTGCTGTAGACCTGGGCAAAGGCCTGGGTATAGCGCACCCCATAATTAGGCGGCAACTGCATGCCCAGCAACAGCACCTTGGCGCCACTGCCCCGGGACTGGTCGATCATCGAGGCAAGATTTTGTTGCAATTGCGTGGGCAGCTGTCCGCGCAGGCCGTCATTGCCCCCCAGCTCCAGCACCACCAGCGCCGGCTTATGGGCTGCAAGCAGCGCTGGCAGCCGCGCCTGGCCACCTGCACTGGTGTCGCCACTGATGGACGCGTTGACCACCGTAGCGGTGAAACCTTCGTCCTTGAGCCGCTGCTCCAGCAGCGATACCCACCCCTGCCGGGTATCCAGGCCGAAAGCCGCGCTGATACTATCGCCAACGATCAGGACAGTACCCGCCGCTGCGTTCTGGGCCATGCACATCAAGGCCAGGCCAGCACTCAAAAACCACACACGCATCGGACTCTCCATGGGCGCAAACATTCTCACTGCGCGGAACCTTAGCAAAGTGGTTCCCAGCGCGGAAGGTGAACTGACCATCCTGCACCAACTCAGCCTGGAACTGAACAAGGGCGACAGCCTGGCCATCGTCGGCAGTTCCGGTTCCGGCAAGTCCACCCTGCTCGGCCTGCTCGCCGGCCTCGACCTGCCCAGCAGCGGCGAAGTCACCCTGGCCGGCCAGGCCTTGAGCCAACTGGATGAAGACCAGCGTGCACGCGTCCGCGCCGAGCATGTGGGGTTCGTGTTCCAGTCGTTCCAATTGCTGGACAGCCTCAACGCCCTGGAAAACGTGATGCTGCCGCTGGAACTCGATGGTCGCAAGGATGCCCGCGAACGCGCCACCGAACTGCTGCGCCGAGTCGGCCTGGGCAAGCGCCTGAGTCATTCGCCGCGCCAGCTTTCCGGTGGCGAGCAGCAGCGCGTGGCGATCGCCCGGGCATTTGCCGCCGAACCCGATGTGCTGTTTGCCGATGAACCCACCGGCAACCTCGATACTCATACCGGCGAGCACATCAGCGACCTGCTGTTCGAACTGAACAAGGAAAGCGGCACCACCCTGGTGCTGGTCACCCACGATGAGCGCCTGGCCCATCGCTGTCACCGCCTGATCCGCCTTGAAGCCGGCCTGTTGGTCGCCCCCCTGGAGCCTTGATGGCACGTTTGCCGCTGTTGCGCCTGTTCAGCCTGGCCATTCGTCAATTGCTGCGCGATGCCCGCGCCGGCGAACTGCGGGTGCTGTTCTTCGCCTTGCTGGTGGCCGTGGCCGCCAGCACCGCCATCGGCTATTTCGGCGCGCGCCTGAATGGCGCAATGCTGTTGCGCGCCACCGAATTCCTCGGTGCCGACCTGCTGCTCGAAGGCAGCTCGCCCGCCCGTCCCGAGCAGATCCAGAGCGGCAAGGACCTGGGCCTGCAACACGCCCAGGTGGTGGAGTTTTCCAGTGTCATCGCCACCGACCAGGGCATCCAGCTGTCGAGCATCAAGGCCGCCGACGGGGTCTACCCGCTGCGCGGCCAGCTGAAAAGCGCGCCCGCGCCGTTTGCCCCGGAAGAAGCCGGCGGCAGCCCGCAACCGGGTGAAGCCTGGGTCGAGGCACGGCTGCTGACCGCGCTGGACCTGAAGATCGGCGACAACATCGACGTCGGCATGAAGACCCTGCGCCTGAGCCGCGTCCTGACCTATGAGCCGGACCGCGCCGGCAACTTCTACAGCCTCACGCCGCGGGTGATGATCAACCTCGCCGACCTGACGGCCACCGGCGTGGTGCAGCCCGGCAGCCGGGTCAGCTACCGCGAACTCTGGCGCGGCGACGCCACCGCCCTGGCCACCTACCGCGAGCGCCTCCAGCCCGGCCTGGCGGCGAACCAGCGCCTGCAGGATGCCCGCGACGGCAATCGACAGATCGGTGGCGCGCTGGGCAAGGCCGAACGCTACCTGAACATGGCGAGCCTGGTGGCGGTGCTGCTGTCCGGGGTCGCGGTGGCGCTGTCGGCGACTCGTTTTGCCACCCGCCGTTTCGACGCCAGTGCCTTGTTGCGCTGCCTGGGGTTGTCCCGTCGGGAAACCCTGGTGCTGTTCAGCCTGCAACTGACTGTGCTGGGGTTGCTCGCCAGCGCCAGCGGCGCCCTCATCGGCTGGTTCGCCCAACTGGGGTTGTTCGCCCTGCTCGGCGACTTGCTGCCCACCGACGTACCACCCGGCGGCCTGCTACCGGCCATTGCCGGGATCGGCACCGGGCTGGTAGCGCTGGCCGGCTTTGCCCTGCCACCGCTCGCCGCCCTCGGCCGAGTGCCACCCCTGCGGGTGTTGCGACGCGACATGCTGCCCATCCCGTCAAGCACCTGGATGGTCTATGGCGCCGCCCTGGGCGCGCTTGGCCTGATCATGTGGCGCCTGAGCCTGGACCTGGTGCTGACCTTCGCCCTGCTCGGTGGTGGCGTACTGGCCGCGCTGGTGCTCGGCGGCTTGTTGCTGCTGGTGCTCAAGAGCCTGCGCCGCCTGCTGGCCCGGGCATCCCTGCCCTGGCGCCTGGGCCTGGGGCAATTGCTGCGTCATCCGCTGGCGGCAGCCGGGCAGTCCCTGGCTTTTGGCCTGATCCTGTTGTCGATGGCGTTGATCGCCCTGCTGCGTGGCGAGTTGCTCGACACCTGGCAGAACCAGCTACCCAAAAATGCGCCAAACTATTTCGCCCTGAACATCCTGCCGGCCGACAAACAGGCATTTACCGATCGCCTGATCGAACTCTCCGCCCAATCCGCGCCGCTGTACCCGGTGGTGCCAGGACGCCTGATAAGCATCAATGGTGAGCCGGTGCAGGCGATTGTCAGCAAGGACTCCCAGGGTGATCGGGCGATCCAGCGCGACCTCAGCCTGACCTGGGCGGCGCAACTACCGGCGGGCAACAGCATTACCGCCGGCAATTGGTGGTCAGCCCAGCCGTCCGACGACATCCCCGGGGTCTCGGTCGAGGGTAAGGTTGCCGAGAGCCTGAAGCTCAAGCTCGGTGACCACATGGTGTTCACCGTTGGCGGGGTCAACCGCGAAGCCCGGGTCACCAGCCTGCGCGACATCAACTGGGACAACTTCCAGCCAAACTTCTTCATGATCTTCCAGCCCGGCACCCTGCAGGATCTGCCCGCGACCTACCTGACCAGTTTCTACCTGGCCGCCGGTCACGACCAACAGATCATCGACCTGTCGCGCGCCTTTCCGGCGGTGACCATCTTGCAAGTCGAGGCCCTGTTGGCACAGCTACGCAGCATCCTGGGCCAGGTCACCCTGGCGGTCGAGTACGTGCTGTTGTTCGTCCTGGCGGCGGGTATGGCCGTGCTGTTTTCCGGATTGCAGGCGACCCTCGATGAACGCATTCGCCAAGGGGCGTTGCTGCGTGCGCTGGGGGCCGAACGGCAACTGCTGGTCAAGGCCCGGCGGATCGAGTTCGGCTTGCTGGGTGCGGTCAGCGGCCTGCTGGCGGCCATTGGCTGCGAACTGGTGAGCCTGGTGTTGTACCGCTACGCCTTCGACCTGGCTTGGCATCCCCACCCATGGCTGCTGTTGCTGCCGGTGATCGGTGCATTGCTGGTGGGCGGTGCCGGGGTCTTTGGTACGCGCCGGGCATTGAACGCCAGCCCACTGACAGTCCTGCGCGAGGGTTGATAGACTCGATGCTTTCCCAGCACAAGACATTGTCATGAGCCGCTATCGCCCTCCCCGTCCTGCCGGCACCGCCCTCATCACTCCCGAGGGCGAGGCGCGGATGCGTGCCGAGTTCCACGAACTCTGGCACGTGCGCCGCCCCCAGGTGACCCAGTCCGTCAGCGAAGCCGCCGCACAGGGCGACCGCTCGGAAAACGCCGAATACACCTATGGCAAAAAAATGCTGCGCGAGATCGACAGCCGGGTAAGGTTTCTCACCAAGCGCCTGGAGGCGCTCAAGGTGGTCAGCGAAAAACCCAGCGACCCGAACAAGGTCTACTTCGGCGCCTGGGTGACCATCGAGGATGAACAGGGCAAAACGTCGCGCTACCGCATCGTCGGCCCGGATGAACTGGACCTCAAGCAAGGCCTGATCAGCATCGACTCACCGCTGGCGCGGGCCTTGATCGGTAAAGCGCTGGATGCCGAGGTACGGGTACAAACCCCGGACGGCGAGCAGTTCGTGTACATCACGGCCATCGACTACCCCTGAAGGCTAGCGTCGGGCGATCAGCCCCTGGCGGGCGACACGGGTCAGTTGCCTGATCATTTCACCCGCTTCTTCGGCGCTGGGGGACTGGATAACGGCCAGATCAAAGCTGTCACTGGCAAAACGCGCCAACGACTCACCGTCTTCGACAAACTGGATCAGGAACGCTGCCGGGCCACCGTTGCGACGCGGCCAGCCATCCAGATAACGCAGCAGCGTCGGCTGGTGATTACCGCCCAGGAGGATTTTCGGGTTGCGTTGGGTCAGGTGAGCCGTGATCGGCGCGGGGCGTACAGAGGGGTGCAGTGCATTCATCTTGTCGTGTCTCAGCCTCAAAAATCTGCATGGCAGGTGAGAGGCAACACCGAACCAGCGCTTTAGCGGTACTTCAAAGCCTGTTCCAGGCTTCTATCGGCAACTGAATGAGTCACCTGGCGCCCCGCAAGTAGCTGTTTAAATCGGCGCATGGCAGCATCCTAGAGAAGCTGACGGGACAGTGTCAAGAATCCGCAGCAACAAAAAGGCCCGCGTATGCGGGCCTTAGTCGTGAGCCAGAGCACTCAACCGGCGATGGCGCGATCCACCGACAGCTTGCCGGCACCTTCGAACAAGACCGCGATGCTACCGCCGAGCAATGCCAGGGCAAATTCGTAGCCGTTGTTGGCCATGAACAGGCCGTTGCTGATGTGCACCGAAAAAATCGCTACCAGCGAGAGGAAGGTCAGGCCCAGGGCGGCCGGACGCACCAGCAAGCCGATGATCAGCGCCAGGCCGCCGAAGAACTCGGTACCGCCAGCCAGGATCGCCATCAACTGCCCCGGTGCCAGGCCCAGGCTTTCCATGTACTGCGCGGTCCCGGCAAGGCCATAGCCGCCAAACATACCGAACAGTTTCTGCGCACCGTGGGCGGCGAAGATCACGCCGACGCAGATCCGCAAGACCGTCAGGCCGTAGCCGGCGCGGGTGAAAAGTACCTTGTTGATCAGTGTGCTCATGCTCTGTCATCCATAGTGAGTGTGTGTGTTGGTTGGTTGGCCGCTATATTAATCGGTAAACCTTATGTTAAAAGCGCAAAAAACTCAGATTAACAATCAGTTTAGTCGATCATTTGCGACTGACAACTTTTTGCCCCGGGGCCTCCAGCGCCTCCCGCTCCCGGTCATAGGCCAAGTAGTACTTGTTCACACTGTTAACATAGCTGACAGGACCCATCCCTACCTGCTCCATGGCAATGCGCTCGACCTGGAAGAACCACTGGTTAGGGTTCAGCCCACGGCGCCGCGCCTCGGCACGCATGCCCTGGACCCGCTCCGGGCCGATGTTGTAGGCGGCGAGAATGAACGCCATGCGCTCGCGCTCATTGAGCTTGGGGCTGGCGAAAAACTTGCGCCGGATCAGCGCCAGGTATCGCGCACCGGCCTGCACATTGCTGTCCAGGGACTGAATGTTATTGACCCCGACCCGCTGCGCCGCCGAGGGCGTGATCTGCATCAATCCGGTCGGCCCGCTGCCGCTTCGAGCGCTAGGCTCCAGCGACGACTCCTTGAACGCCAGGGCCGCCAGGTTCAGCCAGTCCAGGCCTTGTTCGCTGGCATGTTTCTGCAGCACGGAGCGCACTTTCTCCAGGCGTTGCCGATCGTTGCGGGCCAGCGGGTTGCGTACCTGGTACAGGCGCCGATAAATCCGCAAGAACGCCACATCCTGGTCGGAGGGGGGTTTGTAGGTGGTGAGAAAACGGTCAATGCTGGCCCGCAGCATCGAGGCATCACGATGCACGAACCAGAACTCTTCGCCCGGCTCGCTGATCAGCACCTGCCGGTCGAAACGCAATTTGGGCAGGATCTTGCCCCAGCGCTCGGCAATGGGTTGCTCGACAATGGTCAGGTGAAAAATCCCGCCCTGGACCATTTCCAGCACATCCTCCACGGCGAGGCTGGGGTCTACCCATTCGATCTTCACCGGCGGCAACTTGTGCAGCGCGAGTTTCTGGTTGATCTGGTTGATCGCCTCCCCGGCGGCACTGCCGGTGGGCAGCGCCAGGGTTTTGCCCGACAGCTGTTCAAGCCGGGTGTAGCGCCGCTCACCCTTGATCCCTACCAGCAATAACGGCACGTTGCTGACAATCGGCTCGCTCGCGCTGACCGCCCGCACTGCCTGGGCGTCAAGCAGCTCGCCCGGGGCCACCAGGTCGCCTTCGCCGCGTTGCAGCGCACCGAGCAATTGGTCCTTGGCCTTGGGAATGATCTTCAGGGAAATTTCCTGGCCATCGCGGGCATGGCCATTGAGGTATTGCTCGAAAGCACGCAGGCGATGGTATTCCATGCCGATGTTCTGGCCCTGGACTTGCGCGGAGCTATTGCGGCTCTGATTGACCAGGACCCGCAGCACCCGACTGCTGCGGATTTGCGCCAGGTCGCGGACCTTGCCCGTCTGCACGGCCTCCACGGGCCCGGCCAAGCGCGCCAGTGCCGGCAAAGGCACGAGCAACGACAGGCACAGCAGGAATAAAACCGGGAGTCGCGTCATCCGTTCTCCGGAAAGAATACTGTCCCGCCGCACAACAAGAGGCGCAGCAGGTCGACAGAAACAGAGCGCCTGAAGCGCTGGCAACGAGCGAAAGAGCGGGCTGCGAGCCTGATAAAATCAGTCGAAGTGCTCCTTCGGCATCAAAAGACAGCGTTAACTCATTGTAGTTCTTGGCTTTTCTTATAAATCTTGAGCTCTGGTATGCTTTCCGGCCGCATCCCCAGGGTAGCACCATGCAACTCATCGATATCGGCGTCAACCTGACCAACCCCAGTTTCGCCGACAAACACCAGGCGGTGCTGGACCGCGCCTATGCCGCAGGAGTCTGCCAACTGGTGCTGACCGGCACTAGCGTGGAGGGCAGCGAACAGGCCCTGGAACTGTGCCAGCAACTGGATGAAAGCGGCGAGCGCCTGTTCTGTACCGCCGGTATTCACCCACACTCGGCCAGCGACTGGAATGCCGACAGCGCGCGGCGCCTGCACAGTTTGCTGAAAGAGCCGAACGTGCGGGCAGTCGGCGAATGCGGGCTGGATTTCAATCGCGACTTCTCACCGCGCCCACAGCAGGAAAAGGTCCTGGAAGAACACCTGGCCCTGGCGGTCGAGTTGCAGTTGCCAGTGTTCCTCCATGAGCGAGACGCCAGCCAGCGCCTGCTGGAGATCCTGCGCGACTTCCGCGACCAGTTGCCGGCCGCCGTGGTGCACTGCTTCACCGGGGAAAAAAAGGCGCTGTTCAGTTACCTCGACCTGGACTTGCACATTGGCATTACCGGCTGGATCTGTGACGAGCGCCGCGGTACCCATCTGCACCCGCTGGTGCGCGAGATTGCCCGCGGCCGCCTGATGCTCGAGAGCGATGCGCCCTATCTGCTGCCTCGCAGCCTGCGGCCAAAACCGAAAAACGGGCGCAACGAACCGGCCTACTTGCCCGAAGTACTACGCGAAGTGGCCCTGCATCGGGGCGAGAGCCTGGAAGACCTGGCGGCCCACAGCACTGCCTGTGCCCGGGCGTTTTTCGGCTTGCCGAGCGTCGCATTTACCGCCAATCCGTAGGAGCAAGGCCGGCCAGCGATAGCATCTGAAGAGCCCTGCCCCACTACGACTTGACCCACATCAACACCGGACCTCCTCGATAGCGGCACAATGATGGCACCTTGCCAATGCTGTTTCCGCTATCAGAGAAGACCTCCATGGGTGCCTGGCTTAGCAATATCTCGCTGAAATACAAGTTCTGGGCGGTCAATGCCGTCGCCTTCGTGACCACCCTGCTGCTGGTGCTGTATGCCGTGCAACTGGAACAACAGGCGCGCAGCGAGGCTGCCCGGCAGGCGGCTGGCGCTCAAGCGCAATTGCTCCGAGCCTGGCCCGCTGCCCAGCCGTTGCCCGCCAACGACGTGCTGCTGAGCTTCAGGCCAGGGCAAACGCCCACGCTCGACGAGCGGCCGTTACCGCAATTGAACAACGCCAACGGCTGGGTCTCGATCAATGCCATGCCGTTGTTCGGCAACCACCTGCTGATCGGTGCCGAGGTCCTGTCCCGGGCCGATGGCGAACGCACTGCCGTCCTGGCCTATGGCCCGAGCCTGACCCAGGTATTTGCCGAGCGCTTCGTCAACTACGCAGCGGCGGTGTTGATCCTGATGCTGGCGATGCTCGGCGCCTCGCAATTGTTGATCCGCTTTCTGCTCAGCCAGCTCAACACCCTCAAGGATGTGATGTTGCATGTCGAGAAAACCGGTGACCTATCGGCCCGTGTGCCGCTGTCCTGCGCCGATGAAGTGGGCCAGATGGCCAGTGCGTTCAATGCCATGCAGGCCGGCTACCAACGCGTGGTCAATACCGTGGCCCATACCGCGCAGCAACTGGATGTCGGGGCGGCGCGCCTGGCCAACAGCATGAGTGACGTGCGCCAGGGCATGCTCGGCCAGCAAAGTGAAACCGATCAGGCGGCCACCGCGATCAATCAGATGTCCGCCACGGTCTACCACATCGCCCAGCATGCCGGCGCAACGCGGGACCTGTCGCAAACCGCCGACGACCTGGCAGGCAGCGGCCAGGAGGTGGTCAGTCGCGTGCAACACTCCATCGCCGGGCTGTCCACCGGTGTGCAGCAGACCGCCGGGATGATCCAGCGCCTGGCCGAAGACAGCCAGAAGATCAACGGCGTGGTCGGGGTGATCCACAGCATCGCCGAGCAAACCAACCTGCTCGCCCTCAATGCCGCCATCGAAGCGGCCCGCGCCGGTGAGATGGGCCGAGGGTTTGCCGTGGTCGCCGACGAAGTGCGCAACCTGGCCAAGCGGGTCCAGGCCTCGACCGATGAAATCACGCGCATGGTCTCGGCCCTGCAAGCGGGCACTCGCGATGCCGTGGACTTCATGCAGGAGAGCTCCTTCAAGGCCGACGACTGCGTGCAGCAGGCGCAGGAGGCGGGCAGTGCCCTGGCCAAAATCACCAGCGCCGTGGCGCAGATGCGTGAAAGCAACACGCAGATAGCCGTCGCCGCCCAGCAGCAAAGCCAGGTGGCAGAAGAGATGAATCGAGCGGTGGTGAGCATCCGCGACGTCACCGAGAACACTGTGGCACAGACCCTGGACTCGGCCACCACCAGCGATGAGCTGGCAAAACTGGCCGGCGAACTGAACCAGGCGATCGGCCAACTCAAGCTTTAGGCACTAGCACGCAGCGGCTATCACCTCGATAGCCAACCTTGATTCGCCGCGTGCCAGGACCCGACCTATTCTTCAATCATGTGTTGTACACGGATCGAGGAGTACCTTCATGGGCAAACGTCACCCCAACCTTCCCGCCTGGCAATGGCGGGCGTACCCGAATAATCACCAGCACCCGACCAACCTGGTGCTGCACCTGATTGCCGTGCCGCTGTTCATCCTGGGCTTTTTGCTGATTGTCTCCGGAGTGTTCAGCCTGAGCCTGGCCAATATCGCCATTGGCATCATCGGCCTGCTGGCCGCGTTGGGCTTGCAGCGCCACGGTCACAGCCTGGAAGCCCAAGCGGCCGAACCCTTTACTGATCGCAAGGATGCCGTCTCGCGGCTGCTGGTCGAGCAGTTCCTGACCTTCCCGCGTTATGTCTTGAGCGGCGGCTGGTGGCGCGCCTGGCGCGAACGTCACCGCCGCTGAAGTCAGGCGAAGATCGTCACCGTCTGGCGGCTCAGGGCAATCAATTGGCCCTCGGGGCTCCACAAGGCGGCAGCGGCATGGCCGTAGCCGTCACGGGCGTGTTCGATCTGCACATGGTACTTGCACCAGTCCAGGGTGCTCAGGGCCAGCAATGGTTGCACGAACTCGATGGTCCAGGTCAGGGTACTGCCGGCCGCTGGCTTGTTCAGGTGCGGCAGCAAGGCCGGGGGCCAGGCATCCACCAGCGCCAGGATGTGCGCTTCGCTCACCGTCTCGGCATTGGCTTCGTCGCGCAAACGCACCCAGCCGCCCATGTCGCGCGACTTGTTACCGGTGAAGGGCAAGCCGCCGATGCTCCAGCGCATCGCCAGGTGACGCATGAACTCTGGCGTCACGCCCTTGATATAAGGCAGCTCCTGGCACTCGTCCCAATGTTTCATCGTTGGCGCTGGCGCGGCCAGCACCTCGACCTCGGAAGCCCGCGAGGCGCCGAAGCTGCCCTGGACCAGTGTCACCACCTGACCGTTCTGCACCGCTCGACCGAGCACCTGGCTGACCGCCTTGCCTTCGCGCAGCACCTCGACTTCGAAACGGATCGGCACACCGGGCTCCGCCGGGCCGACAAAGGTGATCGCCAGCGAGCGCACCGGGCGCTCTGCCGGAACCCTGGCGCGCATGGCTTCGTACTGCAAGGCGGCGACCAGCCCACCAAAACTGGCGCGACCCTGCGCCCATTGCGCCGGAATGACCAGTTCATCAGGGGAACGGCGCACGGCGTCGAGTAATTCGCTAAAGCGCATGGCAACCTCAAGACAGGGAAAAGGACAGCAGGATCTTAACCAGCCCAAGCGCTCTATACAGCACCTATTCCGGCCAAAGTGCCGGACAGATAGGCCGCCCATCAACGGCCGCAGGACGTTCATTCGAGTTGGCAATACCGCAGGGGGGCGCTGCGCAACCCAACGCAGCCTTCGGCAGCGGCTACAAAAACACCGGCGCTGGATTCAGGACTTGAAGCAGGTGGCGCTGAGTTTGTCGAGCACTTGATCGGCACGCGCCTCAGCCTTGCTCATGGTCTGTTGCCAGACCGCTACGCAGGGCAACAGATCGGATTCGTGCTCGGCCCTGGCCAGCCATTGCCAGCAATCGTGCCAGTCGCCCAGCGCAGCCTGCGCTGCCTTGAGCCGTGGCATGGCGGCCTTGGGTAAACGATCCAGCTCCGGGTAGGCTTCGATGGCGTAGCGCACGCGCTTGATCAACAAGCGCAGGCGGTGACGGTCATGGGCCGGATCGTGCAGGGTCGTGTCCAGGCTATGCCACTGCTTGGCCAGGCGCTTCTCGATGCGTGCACGCAGGCGCTTGAGCAGCCCTTGGCGCTGGGAGGCGCGCAAGAACCGTGGAAAGGCATCGAGGACCATCAATAACTGCACCAACTGGGGACTGTCGGCCACCGCCGGGTAGGCTTGGGCCATCTGCCGCATGCGTCGCTCGGCCGCAGTGGCTTGCCCGTGGTTGAGTAGATAGGCCGCCAACACTTCGCGGTCACGCAATGGGGTGGTCAGGGTGCCCACCTCCGCCGCAGCCGCTTCCAGTTGCTCGACGCCGGGTAAGCCACGCAAGGGGCGCAACAGGCTGCGCAACCGGCGCACGGTGGTGCGCAAGTCATGCAATGCCTCCGGGTCGGTGCTGGCACTCAGGCGTGCCTGGCAAGCCAGCAAACGCACATGCAGGCCCAACACTTGAGCCACCAAACGATCCACCAACGCAGACATCCCGTTCTCCCCAGTCAACCCACTCATCCTCACCAGTCTACGCTAGGCGCAATAGCGGCCGCCGGTATTGCGCCAGGTCATGGATGGCTTATCGACCGGCGCGGGATTCACGGATATAGAAGCGCGCCTTCTCGGCCTTGTTGGCGCAGCCTTCGAAGGCTTCGAACTGTTGCTGGGTCTTGGCCCCAGTCAACAGCGACAGGGCCTTGGAGTAACTCACGGTGCCGGCAAATCCTTCGGCCTTGGCCAGGTCCAGTTCTTTCCATGCGGAATCCAGTTGGCTAGCGCAGCTATCGCGGTACGCCGTCTTGCCCGCGCAACCGGCCAGGACCAACGCAATCAATGGCAGACAGATCCATGCTTTCATCAATGACACCTCAAGGTAGAAATACAATCGTGCAGGGTAAGACGGTCAACGCGGTTAAAAGTGCCTTGGCCCATCGCTGGAAACTATAGCGTCGGCGAGAATACCCATGCGCCGTCATCCAGTGTCGAAAAAACGACTGCTTGTGTCTGTGTGATTGAAGCACGCCCCTGAAAGGGTGCATTGTTAAAACCTGTTTGGCGAAGGATCAAGTACATGAAGAAGCGTGTCGCGCTGGTGCTCGGCTCCGGTGGCGCCCGGGGCTATGCCCATATCGGGGTCATCGAGGAAATTGAACGACGAGGCTACGACATCTCCTGCATCGCCGGTTGCTCCATGGGAGCAGTGGTGGGTGGTATCTACGCCGCGGGCAAACTCAACGAATACCGTGACTGGATCGAAAGCCTGGATTACCTCGATGTGTTGCGCCTGGTAGACGTGAGTTTTCGCCTGGGGGCCATACGCGGCGAAAAAGTCTTCGGGCAGATCCGCAAGATCGTCGGTGAGATCAATATCGAAGAGCTGCGCATTCCCTACACGGCCGTGGCTACCGACCTGACCAACCAGCAGGAAATCTGGTTTCAGGAAGGTTGTCTGCACCAGGCCATGCGTGCCTCGGCGGCCATTCCGAGCCTGTTCACCCCGGTGATGCAGGGCAATCGCATGCTGGTGGACGGTGGCTTGCTCAACCCGCTGCCGATCGTCCCCGTGGTCTCCAGCCACTGCGACCTGATCATCGCGGTCAACCTCAACTCCACCAACCAGAAGCACTATCAGTTGCCGGTGATCCAACGCCCCGCCGCGTTCAAAAGCCGCTTCGACAGCCTGATCAACTCCCTCGGCTCGCACCTGCCGTTCCGCCGCAAGCAGGCCGAACAATTGCTCCTGCTGGAGCAGGAAGCGTTGCGCAGCGAAGCCGCCGAGATCAACCCCTGGCTCGAAGGTGCCGAACCCGAAGCGCAGCAGCCCGCCGCCGCCCCCGAAACCGAAGGGGCACCCAAGTCGGCAACCGGTTCGTTCATCATCGACAACGTCGGCCCTGCCTCCCTGCTCGACCTGATCAACCAGAGTTTCGAGGTCATGCAAACCTCCCTGGCGCAGTACAAGATTGCCGGTTATCCACCGGACATCCTGATCAACGTGCCAAAGCGCGTCTGCCGCTTCTTCGAGTTCTACAAGGCCCCGGAACTGATCGCCCTGGGCCGCGAGATTGCCCGCGACACCCTGGACCGCTACGAGAGTGAGCGCGATTGAGTATCCGCTGACCGGACACGGTTCAAGCGTCGCTCAACAACCGATACCCCACACCCGCCTCGGTCAGGATGAACCGTGGTCGGGTCGGGTCGTCCGCCAGTTTCTGGCGCAAGTGCCCCACCACGATCCGCAGGTAGTGACTGTCCTCGACATGGGTCGGGCCCCAGATGTCCTTGAGCAGTTGCTGCTGGGTGATGACCCGCCCGGCGTGGCGTGCCAGTTGCGCCAGCACCGCGTACTCCTTGCGGGTCAGCGCCACTTCGGCACCGTCGAGCAGGACCCGGCGGTACGCCAGGTCCACCGTCAGCGGGCCAATGCTCAGCGCTGCTTCCGGCGCCTGGCCGGCGGGCGCCTGGCGCAACAGGGCTCGGATACGGGCGAGGAATTCCTGGATACCGAACGGCTTGGTCACGTAATCATTGGCGCCACCGTCCAGGGCCTCGACTTTCTGCCCCTCGCTGGCGCGCACCGACAACACCAGCACCGGCACCTTCGACCACTCGCGAAATTCGCGCAGGACCTGCTGGCCATCCATGTCCGGCAGGCCGAGGTCGAGCACCAGCAAATCCGGTTTGTTCAGCGCAGCCTGGGCCAGGCCTTCGGTGCCCGTGCCGGCTTCGAGCACTTTGTAGCCCTGGGAGACCAGGCTGATGCGCAGGAACTTGCGGATCTGCGGCTCATCGTCGATGACCAGGATGGTCGTGGTCTGGCTCATGGTTTCCATTCAACATAAAGAACTGGCGACAGAGTAGCGCAGCCCGCCTCAGGCTTCACTTTCCAACCCCGGTTGTGCCTGCAACGGCAGGTGCAGGGTGATGCAGGTGCCACGGCCGTCGAGACCATCAGCGACGCTGATGCGCCCGCCGTGGGCACCAACCATGCCCTGACAGATCGCCAGGCCCAGTCCCGTGCCCTGCCCGCCCCGATCCCCACGGGCAGCGGTATAGAACATGTCGAAGATCTTCGCCCGCTCCTCTTCGGGGATACCCGGGCCCTCGTCACTCACCGAGAAATACAGCTCGCTGTCCGTCGCCCCCGCACTCAGTTGCAGATGGCCTTGGGCCGGGGAAAATCGTGCGGCGTTTTCCAGCACATTGACCAGCGCCTGCTCGATCAGCGCCGCGTGCACGAACAGCAGTGGCAGCTCGGCCGGCACCTCGACGCTGACCTGCAACGGCGCCAGCACCGCGCGCAAGCGATTGAGCGCGCTGCCAACGATGTCGGCGGGCGACACCCAGTCGCGCGCGAGCTTCAGCGCGCCATGGCCAAGCCGGGTCATGTCCAGCAGATTCTGGATGTAGCGGTCCAACCGCTCGGCTTCATCACGCGTGCCTTCCAGCAGTTCGCGACGATCCTCCAACGGGATCGCCTCGCCCAGCGCCAGCAAGCTGTCGATGCTGCCGCGCATGGACGTCAGTGGCGTGCGCAGGTCGTGGGACACCGACGCCAGCAAGGCGCTGCGCAGTTGTTCGGTTTCACCGTGCAGGCGCGCCGCCTCCAGGTCTTCGGCCAATTGGGCGCGGGCCAGCGCTTGGGCCAGGGGCTGGCTCAGCGCCGTCAGCAAGCGCCGCCGTTGCCCACTGAGTGGCTCGCCTTCGCGCGGGCACACGCCGAGCAGGCCCAGCGGACCGTCGTCGACCGACAACGGCCACCACCACCAACGACCGAACGGCAGGGTTCCGGTGCCCTTCCCCGCCGGCTGGTCATGCTGCCAGGCCCACTCGGCGGCCGCACGCTCGGCTTCAGAAAACTGCAACGGCCCGCCGGTTTCCACCTTCCAGCCGCCCTGGCCATCACGATTGAGCAGGCACAACTGCAGATCATTCCAGCCCACCAGATGTTGCGCCGCCGCACTGACCACGGCCTGACGGTCGGTGGCGGCCGTAAGCTTGCGCGACAGGTCGAGGAGCTCGCTCGTCTCTTCCTGGGTATCGCGCAGGGCCTGCAATTGCCGACGCTGACGCGCGGCGAGGTTGCCGGTGAGCGCCGCCATGAGCAGGAAAAACAGCAAGGTCAGCACGTCTTCTTCGCGCTGAATGGCAAACGAGAAGTTGGGCGGGATAAACAGGAAATCGTAGGTCAGGAACGACAGCGCGGCGCACACCAGCGCCGGCCCCAGACTACTGCGCACTGCCACCAGCAGCACCGCGGCGAGAAATACCAAGGAGATGTTCGGCAGTGGCAGCAGGCTCGATACTGCCCACGCCAGGCCGCTGGCCAACAGCGTGGCCAGCGGTGCCAGGGCGTAGTCGAACCAAACCAGGGCCTGGGGCGAACGCTGGCGCGGCAGGTGCTGTTGCTCATCGCTGTCCAGCACGTTGATTTCCAGGCCTCGGGCATTACGCAACAGGCGCGAAGCCAGGCCACCGCCGAACAGCCGCCGGCGCCAACGCGCACGGGACTGGCCGACCAGCACCAGGCTGGCGCGCCGCTCAGCTGCGTGCTGGATCAAGGTCTTGGCCACCTCGCCGGCACGCAGCAACACCACTTCGCCGCCCAACCGCTCGGCCAGTTGCTGGGCGCTTTGCAGGCGCAAGCGCGACTGCTCATCGCAGACGCTGCCGTTGTCCACATGCACCAGGCTCCAGGGCAGATGCCGGCGCTGGGCAACTCGACTGGCGTGGCGCACCAGGCGTTCGGCCTGGGCATCGCCGTCGACCCCCACCAACAAGCGTCCCCGCACGGCCGGTGCGGCCTGGCCCAACTGCCGGTAGCCACGGCTGAGGTCGTCGTCGACCTGGGCCGCTGCGGTTTGCATCGCCAGCTCGCGCAACGCGGTGAGGTTGGTCTGGGTGAAGAACGCATCGATCGCCGCCCGCGCCTGCTCGGGCACATAGACCTTGCCGTCACGCAGGCGCTCAAGCAGCTCACGGGGCGGCAAGTCGATCAGCAACAGCTCGTAGGCTTCCTGCAGCACCCAGTCGGGCAGGGTCTCGCGCACCTGTACGCCGGTGATACCGCGCACCTGGTCATTGAGGCTTTCCAGGTGCTGGACGTTGACCGTGGTGTAGACATCGATACCGGCCGCCAGCAGCTCCTGGATGTCCTGCCAGCGTTTGGCGTGGCGACTGCCGGGGGCATTGCTGTGGGCCAGTTCGTCCACCAGCACCAGTTTTGGCCGGGCCTTGAGCAGGCCGTCGAGGTCCATTTCCTCGAGCATCACCCCACGGTATTCCGAGCGCAGCAACGGCTGTTGCACCAACCCACCGAGCAAGGCCTCGGTCTCCGCGCGGCCGTGGGTTTCCACCACCCCGGCCATGACCTTCACGCCCTGGCGCAACTGGCTGTGAGCGGCCTGCAGCATGGCGTAGGTCTTGCCGACGCCGGGCGCCGCGCCGAGAAAGACCTTGAGCCGGCCACGGCCATCGTGGGGCAGATCGGCTAGCAGTGCATCGGCGCGGCCGGAGTCGCTCATGGGAGGCTCTTCATTCAGGTGGTTGGGTGGTGTCGCTCGGGTCCGTCAGCGCCTACAACGGCAACTGTTCCAGCGCCCGGTTCAATTGCAGCACATTGACCACCGGCGGACCTACCAGCGGCTGTTCGATATGCGCGTTGAGCAATTGGCGCAACGTCGCCACCGGCACATTTCGCGCCGCAGCAACCCGCGCCAGTTGATAGGCAATCGCGGCCGGAGGCAAGTGCGGATCGAGGCCGCTGCCAGAAGTGGTCAACAGCGCCAATGGCACCGGGCCCTGGCCTGGGACCAACAGTTTGTTGGCCTCATCGATGACCCGCGTGGCCAGCGCCGGATTGCTCGGCGCCAGGTTGCTGGCGCTGCTGGAAACAGTGGCAAAGGCCCCCGCCGAAGGCCGTGGATGGAACCAGGCATCACCGACGAAATCCTGGGCGATCAACGACGAGCCGCGCACCTTGCCATCGGCATCACGCACCAGGCTGCCATTGGCCTGGGCCGGGAAGGCGACCTGGGCCACGCCGGTCACGAGCAGTGGATAAGCGACGCCGGTAATCAGGGTCATCAGAACTAGCAGGCTCAAGGCCGGGCGAATCATTGTGGACATGTCACACCCCTCAATTCAGTTAAAACGCCACGCCCCAGGCGTGGCGCAGCTCCGTTACACCAGATGCAAGGCAGTCAGCAGCAGGTCGATCAACTTGATGCCCGCAAACGGCACCACCAGCCCGCCCACGCCGTAGATCAGCAGGTTGCGGCGCAGCAGGTGAGCGGCGCTGGCGGCCTGTACTCGCACGCCACGCAACGCTAACGGAATCAGCGCGACGATGATCAGGGCGTTGAACACAATGGCCGAGAGGATCGCGCTCTGCGGGCTGCTCAGGTGCATGATGTTGAGCACCCCAAGCTGTGGATAAATCGCCGCGAACAGTGCCGGCAGGATGGCGAAATACTTGGCCACGTCGTTGGCGATGGAAAAAGTGGTCAGCGCCCCACGTGTCACCAGCAACTCCTTGCCGATCTGCACCACATCCAGCAGCTTGGTCGGGTCGCTGTCGAGGTCGACCATGTTCGCCGCTTCACGTGCGGCCTGGGTGCCGTCGTTCATGGCCATGCCGACGTCCGCCTGGGCCAGCGCCGGGGCGTCGTTGGCGCCGTCACCACACATGGCCACCAGGCGGCCGTCGTTCTGTTCCTGACGGATGCGCGCCAGCTTTCTCTCGGGCGTAGCTTCGGCCAGCACATCATCGACGCCTGCCTCCGCAGCAATCGCCGCCGCGGTCAGCGGGTTATCGCCGGTCACCATGACAGTGCGGATCCCCAGCTTGCGCAGCTCGGCAAAACGCTCGCGGATCCCCGGCTTGACCACGTCCTTGAGGTGGATCGCGCCCAGCAACCGACCCTCGGCGCACACCAGCAACGGCGTGCCGCCGCTCTGGGCGATCTTGTCGATTTCCCGCGCCATCGGCGGCAGCAGGTCGGCACGACTCTGACCGACAAAGGCCAGCAGTGAATCCACTGCGCCCTTGCGGTAGACGCGCCCTTGATAGTCGACCCCGGACAATCGGGTTTCGGCGCTGAATGGCACGCCGGTCACTGCTTCGGCAGCGGGTTCAGGCTGTGGATAAAGTCCGCGCAGGTACTCGACGATCGATTTGCCTTCGGCCGTGTCGTCCGCCAGCGAGGCGAACAACGCCCCTTCGGCCAGTTCCTTGGCGCTGATCCCGGGTGCCGCATAGATGGCTGCGCAACGCCGATTGCCGAAGGTGATGGTGCCGGTCTTGTCCAGCAACAGCACGTGCACGTCGCCCGCCGCTTCCACGGCACGCCCGGACTTGGCGATCACGTTGAGCCGCACCAGGCGGTCCATGCCGGCAATCCCGATGGCCGACAGCAAGCCACCAATGGTGGTGGGAATCAGCGTCACCAGCAGCGCCACCAGGAACACCAGCGGCAGGTTGCCATTGGCGAAGTGGGCGAAGGGCTGCAAGGTCACGACCACCACCAGGAAAATCATGGTCAGGCCGATCAGCAGGATATCCAGCGCCACTTCGTTCGGGGTTTTCTGGCGCTTGGCACCTTCGACCAGGGCGATCATCCGGTCCAGGGTCGACTCACCCGGGTTGGCGGTGATGCGCACCAGCAGCCAGTCTGACACCAGCCGGGTGTTGCCGGTGACCGCCGAGCGATCTCCTCCGGATTCACGGATCACCGGGGCGGACTCGCCGGTAATCGCCGCCTCGTTGACCGCGGCGATGCCTTCGATCACCTCACCGTCCCCCGGGATCATTTCCCCGGCCTCGACGCGCACCACATCGCCTTTGCGCAGGCTGGCGGCGGGCACTACCTGAAAGCTGCCATCGGCCTTCTTGCGACGCGCGCTCAGGCCTTCACTGCCGGCCTTGAGGCTGTCGGCGCGGGCCTTGCCACGACCTTCGGCCAGGGCTTCGGCAAAGTTGGCGAACAGCACGGTGAACCACAGCCACAGGGCAATTTGCGCGGCGACAAAGGTCGGCACCGCGGTGTCCGGGATGAAGCACAAGACGGTGGTGAGGATCGCCGTGAGTTCGACCACCAGCATCACCGGCGAGCGCTTGAGCTGGCGCGGGTCGAGCTTGACGAAGGCTTGCACCAGCGCCGGCCGCCACAGGGCCGAGATCGCGGTTTTCGGTTGCTCCGGGGCCTTGGCGGCCACGGGTTTGGTTGCGGGCATATTCATCATCCAGCTCCTATAAAGTGGCTCAGAAGCCCAGGCTCAAGTGTTCAGCAATAGGGCCCAGCGCCAGGCTCGGCAGGAACGTCAGGCCACCCACCAGCAATATGGTTACGGTCAACAGGGTGACGAACAGCGGACCATGGGTCGGGAAGCTGTTCTGGCCGACAGGCGCGCTTTTCTTCATCGCCAGGCTGCCAGCCAGAGCCAGTACCGGAAGGATGTAACCGAAGCGACCGATCAACATGCCCAGGCCCAGCATCAGGTTATGGAATGGCGTGTTGGCGCCCAGACCCGCAAAGGCCGAACCGTTGTTGGCGCTGGCCGAGGTGTAGGCGTACAGCAATTGGCTGAAACCGTGGGGGCCAGGATTACTGATGGTGGCTGCAGGGCCTGACAGACTCGTCGCAAGAGCACCGAGCACCAGTACGCCAACCGGCATTACCAGCAAGGTCACCACCAGCAACTGGACTTCCTTGGCTTGCAGCTTTTTGCCCAGGTACTCCGGGGTGCGCCCGATCATCAGCCCGGCGAGGAACACCGCGATCAGCACGTTGAGCAACATGCCGTAGAGGCCGGCACCGACGCCGCCGAAGATCACCTCGCCGACCATCATGTTGATCATTGCAATCATGCCGCTCAACGGGTTGAGGCTGTCGTGCATACCGTTGACCGACCCGTTGGAGGCTGCGGTGGTGGTCACTGACCAAAGTACGGTCGCGGTGGTGCCAAAGCGTGCTTCTTTACCTTCCAGCGGCGCGGTTTGTTCTACGGCGGCGTTGTTCAGGGTTGGGTTCGGCTGGTTCTCAGCCCACAGCGACACCGCACCACCGATCAGGAACAGCGCGAGCATGCAGGCGATGATCGCCCGGCTCTGGCGCAGGTCCTTGACGTAATGGCCGAAGGTGAACACCAGTGCCACCGGGATCAGAATGATGGAGCTGACTTCAAACAGGTTGCTCCAGGCGCTCGGGTTCTCGAACGGATGCGCCGAGTTGACACCAAAGAAGCCACCGCCGTTGGTCCCCAGTTGCTTGATCGCGATCTGGCTGGCGGCCGGCCCCAGTGGGATGACCTGGTCTACCCCTTGCAGGGTCAGCGCGTTCACATACTGCGCGAAGCTTTGCGGCACGCCCTGCCAGACCAGAAACAGCGCCAGCAGCAAGCACAGCGGCAGCAAGCCGTAGAGCGTGGCGCGGGTCATGTCGACCCAGAAGTTGCCCAGGGTTTGCGCCGATTTGCGGCTGATACCACGGCACAGCGCAACCAGCACAGCCAGGCCGGTGGCGGCGCTGACAAAGTTCTGCACGGTCAGGCCGATCATCTGGCTCAGGTAACTGAGGGTCGCTTCACCACTGTAGGACTGCCAGTTGGTGTTGGTCATGAAGCTAACGGCGGTATTGAATGCCTGGGTCCATTCCTGCCCCGGCAGATTCTGCGGATTGAGCGGCAGGTAGTTCTGCAACAGCAGGATCGCGAACAACAGCAAAAAGCCCGCGAGGTTGAACGCCAGCAAGGCCAGGGTGTACTTCTGCCAGCTCTGCTCGCTGTGCGGATCAACCCCGGCTACGCGATAACAGCCCCGCTCCACTGGCCCGAGGATCGGCGACAACCAGGTACGCCGACCTTCCATGACCTTGTAGTAGAAGCGTCCCAGGAACGGTGCGGGAATCAGCACCAGGGCGAAAAAGGCCAGGATCAGCCAATAGTCATAACTGTGCATAGCCGCTCCTAGCTCCGGTCCGCGCGCAACAACGCGACCAATAGATAAATGAACAGTCCCACCGCCAGTAGCAGGGACACCCCGTCCAGAATGTTCATTGAATTTCTCCGAGTTACGGCGTGTTGCCGCGTGTGCAGTGATTGTCGGCAAGGAGGGCGTAAAGGAACGAGATCAGGGGGGTTGGCGTGGCGTAAAAAAACCGTAAAGAGTGCGCTTGAGCCGGGGTCTGGCCTCGATTGGCGGGAGGGCTGCCGGCTTTATCGCAAGTCAAGCGAGGGACCTTGCGCATTTGCCCTCGCACATGACCGCGACTTCGGGCAAGAATGTCGACCATCGCCGTTTATTGCTGGAGAACATGATGAATGTACTCAACACCGATCTGCCGGGTGTTCTGATTATCGAACCGAAGGTCTTCGGTGACGAACGTGGGTTCTTTTACGAGAGTTTCAACGCGAAGGCTTTTGCCCAGGCGACAGGCCTGGACACCCAGTTCGTTCAAGACAACCACTCACGCTCGCAAAAAGGCGTGTTGCGCGGCCTGCATTACCAACTGGAAAACACCCAGGGCAAGCTGGTGCGTGTAACGGCGGGTGAGGTACTGGACGTTGCCGTGGATATTCGCCGCAGCTCGCCACACTTCGGCAAATGGGTCGCGGTACGCTTGTCCGCCGAGAACCATCGCCAACTGTGGGTGCCGGAAGGTTTCGCCCACGGTTTTGTGGTGCTGAGTGAGTTCGCCGAGTTTCTCTACAAGACCACCGACTACTACACCCCTGCGGCCGAGCGCAGTATTCGTTGGGACGACCCGGACCTGGTGATCGACTGGCAACTGGCAGATGCCCCGCAACTCTCCGCCAAGGATCAGGCAGGTGCTTGGTTCAAGGACGCCCAGGTATTCGATTGAAACCCGCTCGCTGCGCTGAACCGATGTTGGTCAGGTGATCCTGGCGCAACAGGCCTAGAATGGAACCACGGAGAATCGTTGTGACTCAAAGTGGATATGTACGACATTGTCGCGAAACCGTTCGCCTCGATGCCTGCCCTTAAGGAGAGCCCTATGCCCTGGTATGCCTGGTTGATTCTGGTGGTTGCGATCGGATCGATCGTCGGTGGTCTGATGATGTTGCGCGACACCGCGAACAAGGTCGAGTTGACCGATGAGCAACGTAAACGCGTGGCTGAACGTAACGCGGAAATGGACGCCAAGGACGCTCAGGATCGTTGACCCTGGCGCCGGCCGGGATGTTGCCATTGTGCATCCCGGCCAGCCCCGCCCTACTCCTGCCAGTCGGCCTTGGCGATCTGCAGCCCGTGCAAGCCTTTGTACGCCGCCCGTTCAGGCTGACTCCAGCCTTGCAGCAAGTCATCGTCCAGCCGGTAGATTTCCACCCCCAGTGGCCGGCAAACACTCAACGGGTCCTGGGCATCCGGCCCCCACATCGCCAGCGACAAATCCCCGCCCGGGCACGTCGACAACGCGCACAACAGATCGATCTCGGCAAAAAATTCCAGGTAGTCGCCTTTGCGAGCCGGACAGGCTTTCATGAAATACAGGTCATCGTGGTTCAGGCCTGTGCACTGGAAGATGTTCAGCACGTCATGCACGTCGAACTCGGTCAAGCCATGGGGCAACACTGCACGGGTCAGGTTGGAATGACAGTGATGGTGAAAGTCTTCGCCGGTGAGCATCTTGTTCACGTAGGGATCGCAGCGCGTGCCCAGCAAGTCGTGCAGGCGGCCGCCGTGTTCGTCAATCCCGTAGTCGGCCAGGCTATCGTCGGTGATGGTCACCAGTGGCCTGAGAAATGGCAGGTTTGACCAGAGCCGGTCGTGGGTGCTGACATGGGCCCCCTGCAACTGCCGGGTCCGGGCCGCCCATAAGCGCTCGCGCGGATCGTTGGCATTCCACACGTTAAAATCCCCCACTTGTGGCCCCACCGGCGTGGTCACCCGAAACACATGACCAGCGGGCACATGCCAGGCGCGACCGGTACGAATGGGCACCTCGAACTGCTCGATTAGCGTGCGGCCATCCGGGGTGTCGCGAATTCGCTGATAAAACGCGGTATCGACCTGCAATGCCGAACCCTTACTGACCTGGTAGGCCGCGGGATAGTCTTTGTACATGGCGTGATTCCTCGATCAGTGGCGCGAGCCAGGGTTGAATACCTCGAGCAGTTGCTGCTCGGAGTCGTCCAGGTAAGAGTTCAGGGCTTCGATGGCGGCCGGACGGTCGTTCTCGATCAGGTGCTGGTAAATCAGTCGATCACGCGTCAGCCACGGTGCCTGGAACCTGGATTCATCAGGCGCCGCGCTGAACACCAGGCGCAATTGCGCGACGACGTTGGTGAAGAACTCGTCGAGCAACGGGCTGCCCAGCAACCCGACAATCAGTTGGTGAAAATGCAGGCTGTGGGTACCGACGGCTCGCCAGTCCTCCCGATCACGGGCCAACTGCGCGGCCTCGATGGCCTCGTGCATGGAGTTCGATTGCTGCTCGCGCAGCGGACGGCTGGCGGCGATCCCCTGCAACTCAAGGGTACGTCGCACCTGGAACAGGTCGCGCACCTGATCGGCGCCGGGCTGGCGGACCATCACCCCTTTGTGCCGTACGTAGCGCGTCAGGCCTTCCTGCCCCAGGCGGTGCAGGGCTTCGCGAATAGTGTTGCGCGAGGCGTTGTAAGCCAGCACCAGGTCCGCCTCGATCAACGCCTTGCCCGGCAGCAAGCGCCCGCCAATGATATCGGCGCGCAGCTCCAATGTGATGTGGTCAGCCAGGGACAGTCCATCACTCATACTCATCACCTGCGGATTGTTGAACAATCTTCTGGGAATGAGTAATCACTATTCGTGCCAGCTATGAACTGAATGTGGACGCATCTGCATGCTTTTTCGAAATAGAAGTACAGTCACCATTCCATTTAGCTTGGTTAATATGGCGCATTGCCGTGGAGATTAACGATGCGCTACTCGCAGGACCATAAAGCCCAGACTCATCAGCGCATCATCAAGGAAGCAGCCGCACGCTTTCGCCGCGACGGAATCGCTGCCACTGGCCTGCAACCCTTAATGAAAGCGCTGGGGCTAACCCATGGCGGTTTCTATTCGCACTTCAAATCCAAGGACGAACTGGTTGAAAAGGCCCTGCAAGCGGCGGGGGAAGAAGTCAGTGAGCGTTGTGCAGCGCTGTTTGCGCAAGAGCGACCCCTCCAGGCCTTTATCGACACCTACTTGTCCGAGTGGCACAAGACCTCTCCCCATGAGGGTTGTCCGCTGCCCACCATGTCGTCCGAACTAGGATTGCGCGGACAGGCCAGTCCCACCAGCGATGTTGTGCTCAATGCACGCCTGCAGCAGGTTGAGCAGGCCCTGGGCAGTGAGGATGCGGCAGACCAGAGCCTGATCGTCATGTCGACCCTGGTCGGGGCACTCCTGCTGTCGCGCAGCGTCGAAAGCCCGGAGTTGGCCCAGCGAATTCTCGATGTCACGCGCGAGCATCTCAATAAGCTGGCGGAGTAAACCTGCCCTACTTGTAACGTGCGGCGGCGACGTTTCTCGACAGATTCGGCGCCAATGCGTGACGCGCGGTAACAAACCCATCCCAGTCTGCGGCATCAGGTAGCGAAGGAATGCAGATCAATTCCCCTTGGTCGAAACCCGACAAGGCAGCGTCAACCATCTCCCCTGCTTCCATGACCATCTCTGCCGGAATGGCACTACCGTCGATTCCGGAGCGTTCCCAGATTTCGGTACGCGTCACCCCGGGCAACACGGCCTGGACCTGCACCCCGCTACCACTGAGCTCGGCGTTGAGCGATTGGCTCAGGCTCAGCACGTAGGCCTTGCTTGCACTGTAGGTAGCGTTGAAGCGCTCGGGGATCAGCGCGACCACCGATGCCAGGTTGATAATCGCCCCGCGACCCGCCGCCGAGAAGCTCGCGGCGGCCGCCGAGGCTAAACGCGTCACGGCCACTACATTGAGTTGAATCATGCGCTCCAGTTGATCCAGGTCGGCACCCGCCAAAGGTCCCTCCGCCGCCACCCCGGCGTTGTTCAGGAGCAGGCTGATGCTGGGATCGGAGCGCAGGCGCTGCTCGACAGCGACCAGGTCTGCCTTGAGTGTCAGATCGGCCTTAAGCACTTCAACTTCAATGCCATGCTCAGCCCGTAATCGGGTTGCCGCGCTTTGCAAGCGTGCTTCATCACGAGCCACCAGCAATAAGTCGAAACCCCTCGCCGCCAAACGCTCGGCATAGATCGCACCAATACCGGAAGACGCCCCCGTGACGAGCGCCTTGCCTTTGGACTGAACAGAACTCATGGCTGTACTCCTGGAAGATCCCGCAGGAAATTGGTCGCCAGACTCACGACTACTGAGAGCGGCGGCAGATCAATTATAGTCATAATCCAATCACAATATTACCATCGTAATTTTTTGTTTCCGACCAAGGGTAAACTCAATCCTTTACCTGCCAGTATTCAATTACGCAGACAAAAAAGGCCGGTCAATGACCGGCCTCATCACGGCCACTCGGGTATCAGTTCACTTCCAGCCGGTCGCGGTTCTTGTCCAGGAGCGTCTTGCCGATGCCCTTGACCTCCAACAATTCATCCACCGAGGTGAACGAACCATTGCTGTCACGGTACGCAACAATAGCTTTGGCTTTGGCCTCGCCGATTCCGGAGAGGTCGCGCTGTAAAGTAGCCACATCGGCTTTGTTCAGATCGACCTTGGCCGCCATCTCAGAAGACGCCACTGGCATCGTTGCAGGCGCTGGAACCGTTTCGGCTTTAGTGGAGGGAGCAGCGATTGCTGCAACTGAGACACTGGTCAACAGGGCGAAAACCAGAGAGTGGAAGTAGCCTGTACGCATAAGTGACGCTCCATGACTTCGTTGAGAGAGAAGCAGCTTTTCCAAAGCTGCTTCCCAAACCTAGGTCATGGTGGGCTTCTGTCAAAAATGTGTGCGTTGCAGAGTATGTAGCATCAGGGCTCAAGGCGGCGTTGCTGGTAGATCCAATCGACGATTTCCCCGTCCGGGGTATAGCCGCTGACGGTTTCGCGTAGCAGTTGCCGAACTCGGGCGTAATCGTCCTGCTCGACGGCCCGCAACAGTTTAGCCAAGCGCACCTTCAGAACATCCCAAGGCAGGTGATCCTCGTTTGCACTCATGATCATCGGGTGCTGAGTGGCTGCCACGTTGTCGCCTATCAGCAACTCTTCGTAAAGCTTTTCACCCGGACGCAGGCCCGTGAACTCAATGGCAATGTCACCCTGCGGGTTCCTCTCCGAACGAATGCTCAAACCAGACAGATGGATCATCTTCTCTGCCAGTTCGACGATCTTCACCGGTTCACCCATATCGAGTACAAACACATCCCCGCCTTGCCCCATGGACCCCGCCTGGATGACCAGTTGCGCCGCCTCGGGAATGGTCATGAAGTAACGCGTGATCTTGGGGTGCGTCACTGTCAGCGGACCACCCGACTTGATCTGGCTGTGGAACAGCGGGATCACAGAACCGGATGACCCCAGCACGTTGCCGAAACGAACCATCGTGAACCGGGTTTTATTGACCCGCGATACATTGCCTTTGTCGCCAAACAGCACCGGAGCGATTTCACGACTCAGGGCCTGCAGTGTCAGTTCGGCCAAGCGCTTGGTACTGCCCATCACATTGGTCGGGCGAACAGCCTTGTCAGTGGAGATCAGCACAAAACTGGCAACCCCCGCTTGCAAGGCCGCCTGAGCGGTATTCAGCGTGCCGATCACGTTGTTGAGCACGCCTTCGGCAATATTGTGCTCGACCATTGGCACGTGTTTGTATGCGGCTGCGTGGTAAACAGTATCCACCCGCCAGGTCTTCATCACATCCAACAACTTTTCCTGCTGGCGGATCGATCCCAGGATCGGCAGCAAACGAACGGACAAGGACTCACAACTTGCTCGCTGCTCGAGCTCGGACAAAATGCTGTAGAGATTGAACTCACTGTGTTCGAACAACAGCAGCGTGGTGGGCGCGAGGGAAAAAATCTGTCGGCACAGTTCGGCGCCAATGGAACCTCCTGCACCGGTCACCATCACCGTCTTGCCCTTGATACAACGTTCCAGCAAATCGGATTGTGCCGGCACCGAATCCCGGCCAAGCAAGTCGGCGATATCTACTTCCTGAATATCTTCGACTTTGACCCGGCCACTGGCCAGGTCAGTGAAATTCGGCACACTGCGGATATGTAATGGAAATCCCTCAAGGACATTGAGAATTTCCCTACGCCGCGCACGGGTCGAAGACGGCAGCGCCAACAGAATTTCCTGCGCCCCCGTTACGTCGATCATTTGCTGAATGCGCTTGGGATTGTAGACCAGTAGTCCGGAAATAGACCGGTCGGCAATACTCGGGTCGTCGTCAATGAAGGCCACCGGACGCATCACGCGCCCCATGCGAAGCGCTGCGACGAGCTGATTCCCCGCGACACCCGCGCCATAGATAGCCACTTTGGTCAAACCATCATCGCGATTGGTGAACGGCACGTGTTGAGCCGCCGTGAACCAATCGCCCATGAAGTAGTGGCGCATGCAGAGGCGAAGACCGCCAATGATCACCAGGCTCAACCACCAGTAGTTGAAAATGATGGAACGCGGCACCACAGCCTGATGATTGCTGTACCAATAGACAACAACCGCCAGGATCAACGAAGACAGACTGACGGCCTTGATGATAGCGATGAGAGCGTCATTGCCAAAATAGCGCATGACCGCGCGGTACATGCCGAAACGGATGAAGAGCGGAATGGCAACAATTGGAGCGCAGACAAAAAGCCAGAAGTGGACCTTGATCGGATTGAGCACATCATCGATACCAAGACGCACTATAAATGCCATCCATAGCGCCCCCCAGACCAGCAACATGTCAGTAATGACCTGAATGAGTCTTTTTTTACGTCTGGGTAGTCCAAGTAAAAACGTTCTAACTTTATCCATAAGCCCCTCAAACACTGCAACTATCTCCCTCGTTTTGCCCCAATTCCTGAAGCCTTAGACATAAACTCAGGAGGATCGATGAGTCCTTAAGGTGGACGTTCCAGTTCGCCTGCGCGAAACCACCATGCCAACACTAGCAATGGACTATAGGCCAGCAGCACGCCAATCGCACCGTCCAGGCTATAAAGAGTAACGCAAAGGGCTATCGGCAGCAGCCAACACAGATTGATCAGTCCGACTGCGAGCGTCACTGGAAGGTGCTTGCCAAATCGACGCGAGGCAAACTGATAGGCGTGGCTGCGATGGGCTTCATAAATCCTGTCCCCGCGTATCAGTCGACGTAGCAGGGTAAACGTCGCATCAACGATAAACACCCCCATCAGGATGAGCCATCCCCAAAGCAGTTGCGCTGAAATCCAGCCAGCCTGAAGGGACATCACCCCGAGCATTATGCCAAGAAAACCACTACCGGCATCGCCCATGAATATCTTGGCGGGGGGGAAATTCCAGCAGAGAAAACCAGCGACGCAAGCGCCCAGCAACAAGGGAGCCCAGATCGAGCCGCTTTGCCCTGACATCCCGTATAGAAGGCAGGCTCCAAAGCAGGCACAAACGGCTTCTACGCCAGCGATACCATCAATTCCATCCATGAAGTTGTAGAGATTGAGCATCCAGACCAAGTAAATCACGGCCAGCGCAGAGCCTGCCCAACCCAGGTCAAGCTCAACTCCCAACACGCTAATGGCAGGCAAGCCCCCCAACCAGAATATGGCCCAGGCAGCGGCAATGAAATGCCCGAGCAAACGCCATCTCGCGGCTATGTGCCCATGATCATCCATGAACCCAATGATCGCGATAAGCGCCCCCGCCCCGGCACACGCGGCAAAAACAGCTGGAGAAACCAGCCCGAAAAACAACAATGCACCCAGCGCCAGGAGAAAGGTCAACACGATAGCCACGCCGCCGCCGCGTGGGGTTGGCAGTACGTGTGAACTACGTGCGTTCGGGACGTCCATCAGGCTACGGGCGACAGCGTAGCGACGCATTGCGCCCGTCAGTAAAAAGGCCACACTTACGGCCACGAGAACAAACCAAGCGTAACTCACGAGCTTCTAGACTCTGAAAAATGCCGCGCAGTCTTGCGCAGAGACTGCTCCAAGGTCATGGGCGGTGACCAGCCCAGGAGTTGCTGGTTTTTACTGATATCCACTTGCAGAGAATCGAAAAGGCGTTGGACAAGTGCTTGCTTGCCTAACGACAGCGCCAGGCTCCTCATTATCCAGACAGGGAAAGGAATGAGACGGGCGGGCCGACACAAGGCGTGACTAGTCTTGCGTAGCAAATCGGTGGTGGATACATCCTGACCATCACTGACCAGAAACGTCTGGTTTGCGGCAAGTGGGTGATTGAGGCACACAATGATCAGATCAATCAGGTTATCCAGCGCTACCAGACTGCGACGATTGTGGATTGCACCCAGTGGCAGCGGCACGCCCTTGGAAAGCCATTTCATCATGCTAAGAAAGTTAGCCTTTACGCCCGGACCATAAATCAACACGGGGCGAATGATGACAACCTCCATGGATGTACTGGACGCCAACTCCCGCAACCCCTGCTCCGCTTCCATCTTGCTTATCCCATAAGGATCGATTGGAGCAGGCACATCATCTGCGCAATACGCGGTGCCGGGCTCAGTGCGCTCACCGTTGACCTTGATCGAGCTGATGAAGATGAAACGCTTGACGCCCGCAGCAGCGGCTTGCCTGGCGAGGTTCAGCGTGCCGTCGACATTGACTTTGCGAAACTCGGTCAACGGATCAGCGCTGGCCTCTTTCATGACATGTACTCGGGCTGCTGCATGTACCACTTTGTCGACACCGCAAAGGGCCTGCTTCCAATCGGTATCCGCGTCCAGGTCCTGGATTTGTAGAACCCGCGCAGAGGGGGGAAACCCCGCTTGGGTATTTCTGATAGGTAGAACGAGCGCACAGCCGTCCATTGCAGCCAAGTGTTTTACCAAGGCGGCCCCAAGAAAACCGCTCCCTCCTGTAACAAGAATCGTCTCAGCGTTCATTTCAATGACCCTGGAAAAAAACAAGACTGCACACGATGCAGGCTGATAAAACTGCGCTTTACACTTCGCAAGCGCTGACCCATGGCGGGCATCGCCAAAAATCAGACTAGGCGGGATCGAAGATTTTCGCAGACGAAAAACGAGCATTCCAGGAGTTTACCTGCCGAAACTGCCCTATCTGGTCCAAGGTAAATCTGAACGCGAGAGCCGCCTCAACCGTCCCGATCAAGCTAGACGGGGTGTCAGCCGAGTGCACGGTAAATACGCCGGGCTGCTGGGCATGCACGCGCATTTCGCCAAAATCAGAGGTAATGACCGGTAAACCGAGTGCGCAATACTCGTAATATTTGATGGGATCAACCGACTCGGTCAACTCTGTGATCTTGAACGGAATCAAACCGACGTCGAACGCCTGCATAGCCGCAATGGCCTGCGCATGTGAACACTGCGGCAGAACTTCGACATTGGCGGGCAACTTGAACGGCGCTGGCGTGTAGACGGGGCCGATCAAACGGACGGTGACGTCAGTGCATCCCGCCAAACGCTCGATCATCTCCCAATCAAACCATTTCCCGATGGTTCCCACGTACCCCAGAATCCTGGGACCCGAATGCAGCGCCTGATGCTCGATAGGTGGCAGCACTTCAACCGCGCATGCATTCTCGCATAGGCGAACATCAGCTCCCGGGCGCATCTGCTGTGCTCTGTGCATAAGCAGGGTGGACGACACCAGTACATGGTCTACCGCGCTGACTACCGCGCGTTCTTTGCGCTGCATCGAACGCTTGGAAAGTCCACTGTAGAACGCCGGAAAATCATCCATCGAATCGTAAATACTCTTGGCAAAACGACCGCCACTCAAGAGTTGCAACGCAAAGGCCGATGGTTTACCAATAACCAGACTGGTGGGCCCGGCACTCGCAAAGGCATTTATCTCCTGTACTAGCGCACGTCGCAGATAGCGGTTGACGACGTCCAAACCAGCAATTGGTTCGATGGGCAACGCTTTGACCGTCAAGCATTTCAACCAGGGCTCCGACCTGCTCTGAGGGTTACTGGGGCTCGGTCGAGCAGCAAAGTCTCCCAGGCCGGGTAGCCGGGTCGGGTAAGGATCAACCCAGAGCACCTGTCCCCCGTAGAGGGCGTGAAACCACTCGACGAATTTATGTGGGCGCTGGGAAAAGCTGTCCCATGGCACCGGGGATAGGTAAACCATGCGATTCAACAAAAGTACTCCCGCAAAACCCCGATAATTCGAGCGGATGCTTTGCCATCTCCGTACGGAGAAATCCCGATAGCCATCTTCTTGTACTCATCTGGATTATTGAGGAGCTCTTGGGCTTCACGAACAATCACCCCAACATCCGTACCCACCAGCCGAGAACATCCAGCGGCTATCGCCTCGGGACGCTCCGAGCTTTCGCGCATTACCAATACAGGCTTTCCAAGTGCTGGCGCCTCCTCCTGAACACCACCTGAGTCGCTGATAATAAAGCTGGCTAGCTTCATCGCCATCACGAACTCTTTGTAGCCCAATGGATTGACCAGATGGAGATTAGCAACATCACCCAACAGCTCGTAAGCAACGGTGCGAATACTCGGGTTGGGATGAACAGGAAATAGCACTTCAACATCTGGGTTATTAACCGCGATCATTTTGATAGCGGTACAAATATCAACGAACGGCTGCCCAAAGTTCTCTCTTCGATGCGCGGTTACCAAAATCATCCGTTTGGCGCGGTCCAACGGCACGGAAAGGGGCATTTCTCTTGCCGCCGTGTAGTGCAACGCATCGATAACGGTATTACCCGTGATGAACACCTTTTCGCCAGGTGTGCGCTCCGCCAATAGATTCTCGGCAGCACTCGACGTCGGTGCAAAGTGCCAATGCGCCAACACGCCGGTCACCACCCGATTGGCCTCTTCAGGAAATGGGCTATTGATATCGCCCGTCCGGAGTCCAGCCTCAACATGCCCAAACGGAATACCCGCATAAAAACATGCCAAAGACGCCGCTAATACGGTAGTCGTATCGCCTTGGGCCAGTACCGCATCAGGTTTTTCCGCCAACAGTACCTTGTCAAGTTCGAGGAGCAACTTTCCCGTCAATGTGATCAATGACTGGTTGGGCTGCATGATATCCAAGTCGATATCAGGAGCGATCGAAAAATCCAACAATATCTGATCAAGCAAATCGCGATGCTGAGCCGTAGCCAGAATCCTGACCTCCGCCCACTCTTGCTCTTTCAGGCCAAGAATAAGAGGGGCCATCTTTATGGCTTCAGGTCGTGTGCCTATAACGCACAGGATTTTTTTCCGAGGGTGGCTCAACATAGAAACGGTCGCATAGTATTAATCTTAAAGCCTTGCAAGAGGCCATCTTCAAAGTTGTTAAGCGAAGATGACCCCACAGTTCATGAAAAGTATTTCATCCCCGATTCTGCCTACTCAGGCAGAGTAGTCGACAAAGAACTCGGGGTGATGCTTCCACTTCTCCTTGAAATAAGTTGAATTTCTCAGGAACAGGGTTTTGTACTTATCACTGCCGCTATCGGCACCCGTAGTCTGATGGGGCTGGTGACGAATTCCGGACAAATCGCGGAATGAAACCTCCATTCCCAGCGCCCGGATCTGGAAGCACAGATCCGTATCCTCGAAGCAGGTTGGGTCGTAATACGTATCAAAACCTTCAATTGCCTCGAATACCGAACGACGCATAAAGAAGCCGCTGGTTCCCAGGAATCCGATATCAGAGCGATAACCCTCGCGTATCGCGACAGGGTTCATTGCACGGTTCGGGCAGTAATCCGCAATCATTCCACCCAGGTCAGTACGGGTTGCATCAAACCAACCCGCATTCCAACCGATGACCCCGACACTGGCGCGGCTTTCAAGAATTGACAAGGCCTCGGCAAAACCCGATGACCCAGTGAACCATTGATCGCTGTCGAAAAAGGTGATGTATTTTCCGCTGGCATGGGTGACGCCCAAGTTACGGCCGGAGGAACAGCCGTTCTCGGGGTTTCTTACCAACTTGACGTCTGGGAACTGTTGTTCAACGATTTCTGCACCACCATCAGAGCTGGCGTTATCGACAACAATGACTTCCTTGACATAGGCGCCACAGTGTTTTTTCAGGGTTTCAAGGCAACGCGCAATGATGCCCGCGTTGTTATGGATAAGAATTACCACACTGAGATCGTTACGCGGTGCCGCCGGCACCAAGGATTCCAGGCGGGCGAGCCAGGAGTTTTCCGACACAAACAAATCGTTCTTCAGGACGACCGGGAAGCGACTATTGACGTCCCCCACGACCTCAGCATTTGGCAGGTGCAGGAAGTTATTCAACTGAGGAATATCGATAGCCTGGGAACTAATCACCGGCTTATTCAGAAAAGCGCCTGCATAGATACCTTGAGGCAGGCCCGCATTAGCGGGCGTCGCCTTCAAGAACGGCGAAAGCAGGAAATCGCTATGGGCAATGAACGCATTAGCATTACTCAGGCACTCCTGGGCAAGCGTCACTACGTTATTGGGGAGCCCCTCGGAGCGATTGAACACCCCCAACAGATAGAACGTCACCAGCGGGTTCATGCCAGCGATGCGCTCAACGTACGGCCAGTCAACACTGGCCTCTTCCCCTGGCGCAAAGATAACAGCCTTGGTACCACTGACCCCGTGGTACTGCGACGGGACCTGATAGTTCTGGTAGATATCAAAGTAGGTATGGCTAGCGGCTGCAGGGACACACACCACAGGTGTGTTGTTGAACGCTGCCAGATAACTGGTTGCCTGTGTGCAACTTACGCAGAAGGCGCTGACCTTGCTGGCCAACTCCTTGAACAACGGTGTGCTGACGACCCGCGGATCGGCCAGGCTCGCAGAAGTCTCCAGATAAGACTTCAGTCCGCGACTTTGAGCATACTGAAGGTACGGCAGTACTACCGGATCCAGCATAAAGTTCACGAGTACCGAACGCTCGGAAAGCAGCGAAAACAGCTCGGTGACCGACAGATCACTCAAGGACAGTTGCAGTAGGCCCGCAGGCCCCTGTGGCATCGAGCCACTCAGCGCACTCGTGTGATCCTTGGTGAGGTAAACCACCCGATGTCCGGCAGACAGGGCCGCCCGCGCCAACTGTGCCGCACGGTGATGCCCCCCCAAAGAGTCAAAGGTTCGCGAGGCGAAAATGACGACTTCTTCTTCACGAAGCTTTGCGGCGGCTTCAAACAGCGCACGATCGAGATCCGCTTGGCTCATGGACTCCGAAAACTCGATGGTCGGCAATGGCATCTGTTGCGCCAACGCCAGTTGCCGACGTCTTTTCAGCGCCGAAAGCAATGCGCGAGGGCCACCGTTTTGCAACAAGTAAGCCGCGCGCTGAAGTTTGCGAGTTATATTCTGCATGCTGCCTGACATGATCATTCCTGTGGTTTTCTTTGCGCTTTCGACTGTCTGTAGCTGCGTCGTCCGGGCATCCAACTCCTGTTGCAGGCTAACGGCGGTAGCCTTCAACAGGAGAAATTGCTGTTTAATTTGATGCAGTTCATGATCGAGATCATAGAATTCTTGAGTTTGCAGCGGCGACGCTGCGAGCTCAGCATTGTGTTGCAGCAGCTCTAGATGCAGCCTTTCCAGCTCCGCCTGCTGCTGCTTGCTCAGCAGGACTTCTCTTGCCAACTCTGCATTCTGCTGCTGTAGCGCCTGAAAGTGCAGCTCCTTTTCGCTGAGCTGACCGTCTTTCTCATGGATTTGCAGGTCGCGGTACTTCAACAGCTCATGCGCGCGCGTGCTGGCCTGCTGGATAACCTGCTTCTGCCAGATAAGATCCTGTAGCCAGACAGACATCCAACCCAGATTCTGGCTTGACCATCGGCTACGCCTCTCGCCATCACCGCGAACCTGCTCCAACGCACCGACTAGCATATCCCTATGGGTTAATGCCGAAATTTGCAGTTCTTGCAAAACCTGCGGATCAATTCGCCAGCCCGCTTCAAGGTTTGCAAGCTTGGCAATAATGAGTTCATAGGCGCTCAGAGGACACTTCAGGTCAAGTCTCAGATTCTCTGGGACCTGCGCCATGTTATGCGCCTGAGTCATCTTGTCATCGTACTCAAGGAAACCACAGGGCTTACCCAGGGCGAGCGACAAAATGCTGCCATGCAGGCGCATCGACAACACCGCATCACACGCATTGATGGCATCTACCGCATCTGCAACAGCAACGTGATCGACAATCTCGCTGTCGATACGCGCATCCAGGCCGCTCGACAGTTGCTCAAGGAAAGGTCTGTCAGAGCCTGCACGACGTTCATCCAAAGCGTTCTGGAAAGCAAACCAGACACATCCCCAGCCAGCGGGTAGATGGCTATTAAGCGCCGACACCAGCTTCTCTTCCCAGTCCCGCCCTGCGTGCCACTCACGAATGATCAGCGCAATTTTTTTCTTGTCATCGGGTGCGCGAATGGCGTGTTCCTGGCCGGTACGCACAACCTGCCCTGCTGCAAACCAGCCTGGATCCGCTGCCACCAGAAGTTCACGAGTAACGCCAATCTTGCGCAGAAGTGCTGCGCTTGGTTCATCTCTAACTGATACAAAATCCGCAAGAGTGAATACATCTCTGACGATTTCCTGAGCATCATGACTGGCGAGAGGTCCTACGCCATGAGCAAGGATCAGGGTCTTTACCCCAAACTGTCGAGCCAGATAAAACGGACGTGCGTACTGGGCGATATCGAGAGCGGTTGCATCATATAACGCACTGATGTGAAACGGATGGTGGTCCTGGAAGATCCCCCCGCCGCCCATCACGAACAAGTCGCAGTCGGCCAGCGCCGAGGCAATCTCACCCAGATTGTGGAAATCAACCGCGGCGGTTCCGTAGACTTTGGCCGTATGCTCGGGGTTGAGACTGATGATCGTCAGCTCACCGCCAGCGTCTGCGACCCATTTTGCGACGGCTCCCAGGAGCAACTCATCGCCGACATTGCTGGCCCCGTACCATCCGCTGACTACGACCTTCGGTTTGTCAGTCATAACTTATCCTCGACGACTAGACTGATGACAGCGAAACGGTCGGGCATGGGGCCAACCAGCCAGAACCGCTCCGTTCCTGAGGCAAGACATCAATATGCCCGGCATAAGGAAGCCGGGAATGTCGGCGATACTCACCCGTTTCGGTACTTCCCGCTCCAATCGCCAAAACATAACGATTGCCCGAAAAAGTCGCTTTGCAAACCCAGGTAAGTTGATGATGCCCTACCGCAAGCCGACCTAATGGAACCTCCATACTCTGGGTAGTCGCACTCCAGAGCACAATATCGTCGACGCTTTTTATCTGCATGCCAAAACAGGGTAATTCAACGGCAACGCCGACCCGAAGGTTCACCCGAACCAAAAAGGTATCACCATAGGAAAAAGTACTGCGCTGCAGTCCTGCAGAATCGAGTACATCCACCCCGACGATGGCAATTTTTTCCTCTGATCCACCTGGAGTCTCTACAAAGGCCGTGGACTCAAGGTCCTGGAGCGCCAAGGCTTCGTCCTGGGTTCTCTCGGCAAGCGCAATACCACCTTCCTCTTCCACCAAGTCATTGGCGTAATGCTTGACCACATCACGACACACACCATCCTCGACCAAAACTCCGCGCTTGAGGTAAATCGCCCGATCACAGTATTCAATCAGGGTATTGGTTGAGTGAGTGACCAACAGGATGGTTGTACCTTTCTTCTGCAGTTCGCGAATTCGCGTCAAACACTTGGTCTGAAATGCAGTGTCCCCCACCGCCAACGCTTCGTCGACGACCAGAATATCCGGAGACGTATGGATGGCCGTGGCAAATGCCAAGCGCACGAACATACCCGAAGAGTATGTTTTTACTGGCTGCTCAATGAACTCTCCGATATCTGCAAAAGCCGCAATATCAGCGAAGCGTTTGCGCATTTCCTCTTGGGAGATACCGGCAATGCTTCCAGAAAGGAAAACATTGTCGCGCCCGGAAAATTCAGGATTGAAGCCAGCACCCAGCTCAAGCAAAGCCGCGATTCGCCCGTGGATGTCTACTCGTCCTCCAGTAGGCGTCAACGTCCCGCAAATCATTTGCAATAAAGTGGATTTACCGCAGCCGTTGCGGCCGATAATTCCAACTGTTTCACCTCGGCGCAGCTGAAAGGAAACGTCATGCAATGCCCAGAACTCATGCATAAAACTACTGGGCCGAAGCCCGACAGCACGTTGCAGTCTAGGCACAACAAACTGCATGAAACGGTGCGCCGGTTTATCGTAAATATGAAAGCACTTCGACAACCCGGCCACGTCGATGAGGATATCTTCAGAGGACATCACTAAATCCCTTCCGTGTCTTGTTAAAGAACCACAAGCCCGTGCCGCAGGTTAAAATGCCAACCAAGCTGAGGATAAGCAGAGTCTGTAGATCGGGCTGACCACCGTAAATCAGGACTTGCCTGGACTGCTCAATTACTAGGGTCAATGGATTAGCCATCATATAAGGACGAAACCGCTCAGGTATCGACTCGATTGAGTAGAACACCGGCGATAGAAACATCATGACCGCAGTAATCATCCCGACGAGCTGTGCGATGTCTCTGAAAAATACGCCCAAGGCCGATACAAACCAGGACAATCCCACCAAAAACAAAACAAATGGAATCAGAATCAGCGGTAGATATATCAACGTCCACTGCAAGCCACCCGTCAGAAACAGTTGCAATCCCATCAGCACAACCAGACCGGTAAACAAGTGGAAGAGTGCTGCCCCTATTATTGTCCAAGGCAGTATTTCCAGAGGGAAAATGACTTTTTTTACATAGTTGCTGTTTGCCACAATCAACGTCGCTGATTTACCTAGGCACTCGGCGAACAGCCCATGCATCAGCATGCCGACGAAAAGTAGGATGGTGTAGTCCTGGCTCTCAGTGGCCACACCTCCCCATCGCGCCTTGAAGACGGTACCGAAGACAAAACTGTATACCATCAACATCGCAAGCGGATTGATGAACGACCAGATTATCCCTAGGAATGAACCGCTGTAACGAAGGCTGATTTCGCGCCGAACAAGCTGCCAGATAAGCTCGCGGCTCTTGATGAAGCTCCGAGCACCGAATGCAAGAGTTCTAATCATGAGGGGGTTTCATCTCAATTCAGGCGCTGGCTCAAACCGACGCCAGCAGCTTATGATAAATCCGATCTTTTTCATCAATGCAGTTCTGCAAGTTGTACTTCTCATTAAGAAGCTGCTTGCAAGCGTTTGATAATTGAGCGCGTCGCAGCGGGTCGGCGGCTAGCTGAAGAATCGCATCAGCGAACGCCTGAGCGTCGTCGCGAACCACAATATCGAGCCCATCAGTAGCCCCCAACCCTTCGCAGCCTTTACTGGTACTTAGGACTGGAATGCCGTTACTCATTGCTTCAAGAATTTTCACCCGCACTCCACCACCCGACAACAGGGGGACAAATAGCAGGTGCGAACTAGCGAGCATATCTTCCAGAGAGTCCACGAAACCATGGACAAATATGTTCTGACCGTCGTCGACCGCCTTCAATTCGTCCGGAGGGCCGGCGCCGAGAAAGTGCAGACGAATATTCAAAGCCGCTAGCTTATCGACGATCAACGGCAGAATACTTCTGACAAACCAAAGTACCCCTTCAGCATTCGGGTGCCACCAGAAACCGCCCATCCAAAGCAGGTTTACGCAATCATCAGGTTTATCTGAATAGTTGACGCCCTTCACGGGCAGGCAAAGAGGAATATAGCTTTTACTCACCTCAGCACTGACCCGTTCCATGTCGCTCATGGAAATGAACGTCATTGCATCAAACTTCCATTTGTTCTGCGCTTCGACCTGATGGGCATTACGTCGACTAGCCCTGGCCACGCCTTCAATTGCAGCTTTTTTCCAGCCCGTCAAATGCTGCGGGATCCAAAATGGAAAAATATCGGATTCAATATTGTGACTGACCAATAACGCAGGAACGTGCGGGATAAACTTCTTGAAAAAGGCCAAGTGACTGGAATGAATTTCCATCGCCTGGATGTTGTATTGCTTGACGATTCTGCGCGCGTTTTTCACAGCACTGTGGCTGTAATAACTGGCGTCCATAAAAGGCAAACCGTGATACAGGTGTTCCAGGCTGTGAGCAATCCGGCCAACGGTTCCCTTCTGTGAAGGCATCAGCGCCCGCGGCTCTACATGCACACTACGGAAGTAACGATCGTAAAGGCTCTGATGTCGCTTGATGTGCGCAATCTCGTCCGGACCACCGATGGTATACAAATGCAAATCATACTTATCGGCGAGCGGTAGCAGCGTATTGCAGATGTAGATAGGCGCGCCAGAATTAGCTGGCAGAGGTGGAGAAAGCGTGAAAACAAGCAGGCTTTTCTTAACTGGATTTAGCATGGGACTCATCGAAGATATCTGTGTCGAAGAAAGGGGAGAAGTTGGTCACATAGGTCAGATCGCGGTTGCGCTGACCAATCACTCGGGCTGGTACTCCCCCCACCACCGCATAGTCAGGCACCGAACGGGTTACCACAGCACCGGCAGCGACAACGGCGCCTTCACCTACAACGACTCCAGGTAAAATCATAGCCCTTGCACCGATCCAGGCATGGTCCTGAATAACAACTGGTGCGCCAATCGCGGAAAAATTCGGGTCATTATGATCATGATGCAGGCTCAAGAGACACGCCTGGAACGACACATTCACATTGTTACCAATGTGCACCCCGGCCCTGCCATCCAGATATATATCGCGATTGATTACACAATTATCCCCAATGACGACCTGGCAGCGACTATGGTAACCAGTCAGAAAAATCCTCATGCTTAGATGGGTGTCATTCCCAATCGACACCCCCATAATCCGCCGATAATAGGCTTTACGCACTGACTCGATCGGCACCTTCGCGATAATATTATTTGCAATATAATATTTTGCCGCTGCCAGCATAAAGTAGATACTGGATTTCAGTAGCGCCTGCTTGAGCCTGACCTTCAAATTACCTGCCATATTCTGTCCCGAAGTGAGGCGCAGTCAGCGCCTTGTGTATTCAACCTCTTCTATCAGATCCTTTGAAGCCACGATTCACCCAACCCTGGGATGACAGCTACCCGCCTGAAATGGGCGCGCAGTGTAATCCAATATCAGCACAGGTGGTATTGGCTTCCCTCCAGCGCCGGCATTGGCTTCACAACCGGTTTACTAGAACGGCCGCAATCAAAACCACGTTTTCGGCAGCAGATTGGCGGTAGATCCCCGAGCGCTTAAAGCAAATGATTCTCATTGGTAGCGATGATCTTCGAGCCTTTCGAAACATATCCAGCCGCTTGAGGTGCTCCACCGTCAAATCTTGTCGAAAATACTCAAGGGCCACTAAATTATCCGTAGTCCAAGCGCGAAAGGTTCCATCAAACATCTTTTTAAGTCGCGATAAACGCTCACTTAAACGCCGATTGGAACCCATCAGATTATTAGCATGCTGCCTATAATCAACTTGTGGAGTCGGATCATAAAGAACTCTGCCACCACTACCGCTGACTAGCAAATATGCCCACCAGTCATGCGAAACGATCGACAATTCCTCGGGTGTTCGACTCACCAGTTGTCTGGCTGGCGAGTTGAGTACCATGGTGTTACCTCCCGCAATACTTTGAACCAAAGCACTCTCAAAGCAGGGTCGACCAGGAAACAACGCCGAATACCCCATCTCGACACCGCTCTCATCAACTAGGCGAGTGCGCGAACAGTAGAGTGCCGGTACCGGCCCTTCCTCGTCCAAACAACGTACTGCAGTGGAAATTTTTTCTTTGGCCCAGATATCGTCCTGGTCACAAAAAGCAAAATAACTTGCCTGTATTTCTTCACGCCGAACCAGCGACATGAAATTTGCCGCGAAACCCCGTCCTGGGCCACGATGGATACTCAAGCGATCAGTACCCAATCGCTCACGGTAGGACTCGAGAATCTCTAAAGTGTCATCGGTGGATCCATCGTCTGAAGCATGAATTTCCCAGTTTTGATACTCCTGAGCGACCAGTGACTCCAATTGGGCCGCCAGGTACTTTCCGCCGTTATAAGTTGACAACAAAATAGCAACACGACCAACAGCCCGGCTATCGTAACCACTATCAGCAATAGATAAAAAATCAGGCATTGGATAGACAACCAAAAGCTATATTAAGATTGCAGAGCTGGACTAGACATTACTCAAACCCAACTCGCAATTAACGCTATTAAACTAAATATCGAACTCAAGACTTGGCAGTGACCACTGCATCTACCCGTCCATAATTATCTTCAAAGCGGACAATATCGTCCTCACCTAGATAATCTCCGCTCTGCACCTCAATCATTACCAGGTCGATTACCCCTGGATTCTGCAAGCGATGCTTATGGCCCGCACGAATAAATGTTGACTCGTTGGTATTAAGCATCAACTCCTGTTGATCGTTGACAACCACAGCCATGCCACTCACCACAATCCAATGCTCACTACGGTGGTGGTGCATCTGCAGGGAAAGTGAAGCCTTCGGCTTGACCACGATACGCTTGATTTTGAAGCGCTCACCGCTCTCCAGCGTTGTATAAGTACCCCACGGACGATGCACCGTTCGATGCAGTAAGTGCGCAGTATGGCTACTGGCCTTGAGCTGGCCAACAATGTGCTTCACATCCTGCGCATGGTCTTTATGCGCAATCATCACGGCATCTGGCGTGTCAATTACCAGCAGGTCCTCAACCCCAACCAAAGCAGTGAGTCGACCCTCACTGTTTACATAGTTGTTGCGCGAACCATGAGATAACACCTCACCTTCGAAACGGTTACCATCGGCATCAGGGCTGGTCAGCTCAGCCACTGCGTTCCACGAGCCGATATCACTCCAACCGATATCACAGGGAATGGTCGCGACCTTGATAGAGCGCTCCATCAACGCGTAATCAATGGAGATATCGGGAACCTGGGCAAACGCATTAGCGTCAAGGGTCAGGCAGCGGTACTTGTCAGACGAAGTGATTCGCGACTTTTCAATGGTCTTGACCACCGCTTCAACTACGTCCGGAGCATGCTTGCGCAGCTCCTCAAGGACGGTGCCGACCCGGAAGCAGAACATCCCGGAGTTCCAATAGTAATTGCCGGCACTTACATAACCTTGAGCGGTTTCAAGATCTGGTTTTTCGACGAAACGCGCAACTTTCAAGCCGCCGTTCAGCGGAGCATTCTTCTGCGCCTCGATATAACCAAACCCTGTTTCAGGGTAGGTAGGTTGAATCCCAAAAGTCACCAGCCAGCCTTCGGAAGCTAGCGCTACGGCATCGGATACCGCGGCGGCAAAGGCCTTTTCATCCTTGATCAGGTGGTCGGCAGCCAGCACCAACATATGGACATCAGGACCATGCGTGACTTCCAGTTGCAGAGCAGCCGCGGCAACAGCGGCAGCCGTATTACGCCCGAAAGGCTCAAGAATGAAGCCTTGTGAGTGCTTGGCGGCATCAACAGCGCCGTACTCGTCTTCAGTCTTGAACAGCAGCTCACGGTTCGTCACCGTCAGGACTTCTACAACGCCCTCCAACCGCGAAGCGCGCAGGAAGGTTTTCTGGATCAGATTCTGGCCACCCGGCAGATCCATGAACGGCTTGGGGTGCGCCTCTCGAGAAACAGGCCACAACCGGCTGCCCACACCGCCAGACAAAATTACTGGAATCAGTTCCATACTCAACCTCCTTAATCCTCGCTCACTGAAAGGTTAACCACAGAAAACGGCGCTCGTTTACATTCCGATCACCTTGCACCTCTTTCAGATGCAAATCGCTGTGAACGCCTACGAAACCATCAAGCCACTTGCTTGTGCTAGGGCCGCCCGGCTATTTATTTATGTTCGACCTGAGCTATCGACGCTCGCTCGGCCTGAAATGCATATTTGCCCATTCTACAGCTAACCAAGACTTTACGAACCACTCACAATCCGCTAAACCTCAGCCATTCAGTCATGCATCCAACAACCTCTGCAGATACTGACCATACCCGGTTTTTTTCAATCGCTCAGCCTGGACTCCGAGCTCAGCTGGCGTGATCCAGCCAAAATTGTAAGCAATCTCCTCCAGGCAAGCGACCTTCAACCCCTGGCGCTGCTCAATGGTATGAACAAAGTGACTGGCCTCCAGCAGCGACTCGTGGGTGCCGGTGTCCAGCCAGGCAAAGCCGCGACCGAGCATTTCGACATTGAGGGTCTGCTGTTCGAGGTAAGCGCGGTTGACGTCGGTAATTTCCAACTCGCCACGCGAGGATGGCTTGATGCTCTTCGCGATCTCGACCACCTGATTATCGTAGAAGTACAAACCCGTTACTGCGTAGCTGGATTTTGGCTGGAGCGGTTTTTCCTCGATGCTCAACGCACGACCGGTTGCATCGAACTCGACCACACCAAAACGCTCAGGATCACTGACGTGATAACCGAAAACCGTCGCTCCCTGGGCCTGGGTATTGGCAGAGCGAAGCTTCTCCGAGAAGTGCTGGCCATAAAAGATATTGTCGCCCAGGATCAGGCAGCACGGGGCATTGCCGATGAACTCTTCACCAATGATAAAGGCCTGTGCCAGGCCATCGGGGCTTGCCTGCTCGGCATAACTGAGCTGGATACCATACTGACTGCCATCACCGAGTAACTTGCGAAAACACGGCAGGTCTTCAGGGGTGGAGATGACCAGGATTTCCCGTATACCTGCAAGCATCAACACCGATAGCGGGTAAAAGATCATCGGCTTGTCATAGATCGGCAGCATCTGCTTGGACACGCCGAGCGTCAACGGGTGAAGTCGAGTGCCTGAGCCGCCTGCGAGGATGATGCCTTTGCGATTTGTCGTGGTCATTTATTCAGGACTTCCCTAAGCATTCGGGTTACACCAGTTTGCCAATCCGGTAAGCACAGAGAAAAACTGTCGCGCAGCTTTTGCGTATTCAGACGCGAATTCAGCGGGCGGCGTGCAGGTGTTGGATAGGCCGTGGTATCGATCGGATTGACTGCCGTCACTGCCAGTTGTTCACCCTGGCTGCGGGCGAAATCGATCACATGACTAGCATAGCCGTGCCAGGACACTTCACCACCAGCAGCCAAGTGATATAGGCCCGCGAGCGCAGGGTTGTGCATGACTTTCTGAACAGCCTGCGCGGTGATGTCTGCGATAAGCTCTGCCCCCGTAGGAGCCCCAATCTGATCAGCGATGATGCTCAAGGTCTCGCGCTCCTTGGCCAGTCGCAGCATCGTCTTGGCGAAGTTATTGCCGCGAGCCCCATAGACCCAACTGGTGCGAAAGATCAGGTACTTGCATCCGGACTCAATAATCGCCTGCTCACCGAGCAATTTACTGGCGCCGTAGTGATTGACGGGGGCGACTGCATCTACCTCCGTCCATGGAACCAGGCCCTGCCCGCTGAAGACATAGTCGGTCGAGTAATGAATAAGCCAGGCATCGAGAGCTTTGGCCTCCACCGCCATGACCTGGCTCGCCTGACCATTCACACGGTCAGCCAGTTCGGTTTCGGATTCGGCCTTATCAACAGCTGTATAAGCAGCAGCGTTGACAATGACGTTGGGCTTGACCCGGCGGATTGTCGCGCGCAAGGCCTCGAGGTCGGACAGGTCGCCGCTCAAGCCATCGGAGGCATGACGATCCAGCGCAATCAACTCGCCAAGGGGTGCAAGAGAGCGCTGCAGTTCCCAGCCTACCTGGCCATTTTTCCCCAGCAGGAGGATTTTCATGCCTTGCTCGACCGATCCGCGTAGTTCTGGTCGATCCACTGCTGGTAGCTTCCGCTCTTCACGTGATCCACCCACTCAGTGTGGGTTAGATACCATTCGACGGTCTTGCGGATGCCGGTTTCAAAAGACTCTTGCGGCGTCCAACCCAGCTCACGCTGGATTTTGCTGGCATCGATCGCGTAGCGCTGATCGTGGCCCGGGCGATCCTGAACGTAAGTGATCAGGCTGGCGTGCGGGCAATGAGGAGAGTCCTGACGCAGCTCATCGAGTAGTGCGCACAGGGCGTGTACGACCTCGATGTTTTGCTTTTCGTTATGGCCGCCGATGTTGTACGTCTCGCCAATGACACCTTCGGTCACGACTTTATACAGCGCCCGCGCATGGTCCTCGACATAGAGCCAGTCACGCACCTGGTTACCTTTGCCATACACCGGCAATGCCTTGCCTTCCAGCGCATTGAGAATGATCAGCGGAATCAGTTTCTCGGGAAAGTGGCACGGCCCGTAGTTGTTCGAGCAGTTGGTGACCAGGGTAGGCAGGCCATAGGTACGCGCCCAGGCACGAACCAGATGATCAGAGCTGGCCTTGCTGGCCGAGTACGGCGAGCTTGGCTGATAGGGCGTGGTTTCAGTGAAGAGGTCTTGCGGGCCTTCGAGGTCGCCATAAACTTCGTCAGTCGAAATATGGTGAAATCGGAAACTCGCCTTGCGACCATCGTCCAGCGCTGCCCAGTAGTGACGCGCGGCTTCAAGCAGCGTGTAGGTGCCAATGATGTTGGTCTGGATAAATTCGGATGGGCCGCTGATCGAACGATCGACGTGGGATTCCGCGGCCAGGTGCATGATGGCATCTGGTTGCTGTTCACGCAGGACACGATCGATCTGCTCGCGATCACAAATATCGACGTGCTCGAATAGATAACGGGCGTTTTGGCTGACTTCAGCCAAAGACTCAAGGTTGCCCGCATACGTGAGCTTATCGACATTAACGACCGCGTCATTCGTGTTGGAAATGATATGGCGAATGACCGCCGAACCGATAAATCCTGCACCGCCGGTTACTAGAATTTTCACGCGAAAGCATACCCTTGAGTTGCAGACAGCGTCGCTACCGGACGGCCGTCTAATCCATGAATGCATCAGTCGTTTTTTGTCAGGTTCAGTCCGACCGATGTGAGGCCCAATCATTTGCGGACGATTGCTGCAATTTACCGCTCAATCACGACTCACTAATGGATATGGGCACCCTGCAGCCAAAGCCAGGGGCATGCCAAAGGTGCTCCGCTAGGACAGCACCCGCTTTCGCGCCCCCCTGGAAGTCCGACCCAGGAACCACCCCAATACAGGCCCTATCACCATCCCCACCAGAAGCGTCAGTACCACAACCACCGACAGTGGGATTTGCGGCCCCGCCCAGCCAAGAAACAGCAAAGATACCGACTGCTGATTTTCCAGCACAAACAGCAGTATCGCCAGCGCCAGCAACAGGACAAAAACGCCAAGCAGTACACGCTTCACGCTACGCATAAGTGATTCCTTGAGTTGCGCAGTCTGTCAAAGCCCCTCCTCCTCTTCTTCATTCACCCGATCCCGAAGCTCTTTGCCCGGTTTGAAATGGGGAACAAATTTTCCATCCAGGCTAACCGATTGCCCGGTCTTCGGGTTGCGTCCTACACGAGGTGCGCGGTAGTGCAGGGAGAAACTGCCAAAACCACGGATCTCGATGCGATCACCGGTGGCCAGGCATTGGGACATTTGTTCAAGCATAGTCTTGATGGCCAGCTCTACATCCTTGGATGAAAGCAGCCCTTGATGGGTGACAATTCGTTCGATCAACTCCGACTTCGTCATATTTTTCCCTTCTTTTTCAAGCAGCTAGATCAGCGCTTCAAAGGTTTTAGCATGCCAGAAGGAATTTGAACAGCCCAAGCATTGACTTATCTGCACGACCACGACCTCACCGATCAATCGAGTTTTTTCAGACATCAAACCCAGACTCACCATACAAATTCACCACACGATTACCTACAAATGACCAGCATAGTGCGCGTAAGGTAACCCGCCGGATTCCAACCAAACGGATAGTCCTGATCCTCCTCCTTGATATCACTGGACCTGGCAACGACCTTATACCCCTGCGCCTTGCATTCCTTGTCTGCGCGCTTGTAGCACCTCTCCCAACCCGACCCAAGCCCCGAACAATCGATCTCGATCCCGCTCACCCCGCGCACCGCATGGGACTTCACGTTAGTGGTACAGCCTGCCAGAGCCAGCACAACAAGCACGACGAAGAACCTGTTCATTCGCTTCCTTAGACTGGACGATTTACCCGACCGCTGTTTGCTTCAGGCTAAGCCTAGCCCAAATAGTGAAATGCTCCGCACAAAGAACCAGACAGCACTGCCCGGGGTTTGTTTCACCGATAACCGACACACCCATCAATCGTCGCAAACTCAAATTCCAGGCATAAAAAAGGGCGACCGAAGTCGCCCTTTTTATGGTCTGACAGAACTTAGTTCTGTTTTTCCATCTGTGCACGCAACAGGTCGCCCAGAGTGGTAGGACCAGCAGCAATGTCAGAGGTAGCTGGCTTGTCGCGCAGGCTCTGGATTGCTTCTTTCTCTTCAGCATCGTCTTTCGACTTGATGGAGAGCTGGATTACGCGGCTCTTGCGGTCAACGCTGATGATCTTGGCTTCTACTTCTTCGCCTTCTTTCAGAACGTTACGCGCGTCTTCAACGCGGTCACGGCTGATTTCGGAGGCTTTCAGAGTCGCTTCGATGTCGTCAGCCAAAGTGATGATGGCGCCTTTAGCGTCAACTTCTTTCACGATGCCTTTAACGATTGCGCCTTTATCGTTCTCTTGAACGTACTCGGAGAACGGATCGCTTTCCAGTTGCTTGATACCCAGGGAGATACGCTCGCGCTCTGGGTCAACCGACAGGATAACGGTGTCCAGCTCGTCGCCTTTCTTGAAGCGACGAACAGCTTCTTCGCCCACTACGATCCAGGATATGTCGGACAGGTGAA
>NZ_JBIUWJ010000014.1:130444-142614 GCF_044743405.1 Pseudomonas sp. NPDC087626 | reverse complement strand
GCCGCCCCGCGCCATGGATGGCGCGTGGCGGCGGCCCACGGATTCAAGCCGGAGTGAGGGCACACCGAGCCCAAGCGAGGTGCCGAGTGGTGGGGATGAGCGTTTTGCTTACTTTTGCGCTGTTCAAAAGTGAGCCGCCGTCAGGCGGAACCATAGGAGGCCGTTACCGAAGAAATGGATATGTACTCGGTCGAATCCAACATCCTGGTCGCACCACAGTTGTATAGATACCAATGCCAACATAGGGCCGCCAACCAGGGGCGAGGGGCAATCGCCGAGTATTTTTGTCGGACAAGCCGGCCTGGCTCTTCAGAAAATCCGCGCAAAGCCGATGGCTAGGCACAGCGATGCACTCAACTCGGCCCTTTGGTGTCCCCCATGTTCAACAAACGCTTGAAGCAGGAGCTGTCGGCTCTGCGCGAGGAACTCTCCAGCCTTCAACAAGTGAAGGAAAGCCTGGACAGCGAGATGCTGGTGCTCACTCTGGACCCGGATGGTCGAGTGCAAGCGATCAACCACAATTTCGCCGAGCAAATGGGCTACAAGGGCAACGAACTGATTGGCCGGCCGATCGACGATATAGTTCCGCCGCACGTCAAGAGCGACGAATTTCACCAACGCTTTCGCCATGCCTTGACCCGTGGCGAGCACTTCGCCGGTGCCCTGCGTTTGCTGCGCGGCAGCGGTGAAGAAGCCTGGTTGCGCTCGATCTCCCAACCAGTGCGTGGCCAGGATGGGCGCGTCAGGCACATTGCGATTTATGCCAGCGACCTGACTCGCACCATCGAAGCCTCCCGTGAGCACGAGAACCTGATCGGCGCACTCGTGCGTTCCACCGCGGTGATCGAGTTCGACCTGGGCGGCCATGTACTGATGGCCAACGAGCGATTCCTCAGCGGCATGGGCTACACCCTGGCGCAAATCAAGGGCCAGCACCATCGCCTGTTTTGTGAACCGCAGGAATACCAGAGTGCTGGCTACCAGGAGTTCTGGCGGCGCTTGAATGCCGGTGAATTCGTCGCCGACCGCTTCAAACGGGTCGATGGTCACGGGCGGACGGTCTGGCTGGAAGCGTCCTACAACCCGGTGCGCGATGCCAACGAAAAACTGTACAAGGTAGTGAAATTTGCCACCGTCATCACCGACCAGGTCAAGCAGGAACAGGCGGTCGCCGAGGCGGCGAACATCGCTTATACCACCTCGTTGCAGACCGACAGCAGCGCACAACGCGGCACGGCGGTGGTGACCCAGGCGGTCGATGTGATGCGTGAGCTGGCCCGTCACATGCAGCAGGCCGGAGAAGGTATCGAGGCACTCAACGAGCAGTCACTGGTGATCGGCAGCATCGTCAAGACCATCAGCGGCATTGCCGAGCAGACCAACCTGCTGGCGCTTAACGCGGCCATTGAAGCCGCCCGCGCTGGCGAGCAGGGCCGTGGGTTTGCCGTGGTCGCGGACGAAGTCCGGCAGTTGGCTTCGCGTACCAGTAAAGCCACCGACGAAATCGTCGGGGTGGTGCGTCAGAACCAGGACATGGTGCGCGATGCGGTGGTGCTGATGACCGACGGCAAACTCCAGGCTGAGCAAGGCTTGGCGCTGGCGGCAGAGGCGGGCACGGTGATTGTCGAGATCCAGGACGGTGCGCAGAAAGTGGTCAGCGCGGTCGGGCAGTTCGCCAATCAGCTCGCCACTTGAGGGCTGCAGCGATCGCTGCGCAAGCGTGACAGCATCAGTAAATCGCAGTGCCTGCCAGACCAGAATCCGGCCTCGCGCAACCGTCCTTCCTGGCTGAATCCCTGGCGTTCGAGCAGGCTCAGGCAGGCTTGGTTGCGTGGATGGACCAGGGCCTCCACACGGTTCAGTTGCATGTGTGTGAAGCCCCAGGCCAGCACCGCCTCCAGTGCTTCGCCCATCAGTCCGTTGCCCCAGGCCGAGGGCAGCAGGGCGAAGCCCAGGGAGCAGCTCTGCCAACCACGATTCCATTTGAACAGGCCACAATTGCCGATCAGCCGGTCCTCGCCCTTGAGCTGCAGGCCCCAGCGGGTACCGGGGTTGGCGTGGGTGCGCCAAGCCGCAAAGGTCTCGACCAGTTCCTCGGCCTGGGCCAGCTCGGTCAGGGGGTCGATCCCGAACCACTTCATGGCCTGTGCGTCGCCATGAATCGCCAGTAATTGCGGCGCGTCGTCCATCTGGATCTCACGCAGGTGCAAGCGCGGGGTGTCGAGGATGGGGAAGGCGTGCATTGAATCTCCTTATTCAGCGTTTAGCGGCGTCGTGCTTCAGATCCACTGATCATTTTGCGCCGTGCGCGAACCACCGGCCTCGCCAGTATTGAGTACGCCGCGGGGTTCGATCAGCATCAGGCTGACTTCCTGCTCGGCATAGGGCTTGTGCTCGACGCCCTTGGGCACCACGTACATTTCGCCTTTGCGCACCAGTACCTGGCCATCGCGAAAGTCGATGCGCAACTGGCCGTCGAGGACGATGAAGGTTTCGTCGGTGTCCTGGTGATCATGCCAGATGAAGTCCCCCAGCAGTTTCACCACTTTGAACTGGTAGTCGTTCATTTCGGCAATCACCCGTGGCGACCAGTGCTCGGTGATCTGTTGCAGTTTGCTGGCGAGGTTGAGGCTTTGATGGGACGGCATGGCACGGCTCCTGAAGGTTGATGGCGAACCCAGGGTAGCCGGGACCTGCAGCAGACTCTTGCACGATTGTGCGGCGCTCAGGCGCGGTGCATGTTCATCCAGCGCGCGGGTGACAGGCCATAGGCCTTGCCGAATTGCCGAGTCATGTGGCTTTGATCGCTGAAGCCGGCGATCAGCGCGGCGTTGCTCAGCGACTCGCCCTGCATCAGCAGCGCGCGCACCAGGTCCAGGCGGCGCATGGTCAGATAGCGGTAGGGGCTGGTGCCGAACAACAAGCGAAAGTCCCGTGACAGGCTCCAGCGGTCGCGCCCGCTGTGCTCGGCCAGTTGGTCGAGGGTCACCGGCTGATCGAGAGCACTGTGCATGAACTCGCGTGCGCGCTCCGCCGCCACATAATCGAAGCGCTGACGCCGCGCGCAGGCGCCGGAAACGACGTGCAGGGCCTGGGCCAGGTCAAACAGGGCATCCTGCTGCTCCAGCGCGTCGAGCGGGCGATCGAGGCTTTGCAGCAGCGCTCCGGTGGCGGCGAACAGGCGTGGATCATTGCTGATCCCCGTCTTGATGAATGGCAGTGGCTGGCCACCGAGCATCTGCTGGATCAGCGCTGGCTCGACGTAGAGCATCCGGTACTTGAAGCCTTCTTCGGTACCGGCCTCGCCATCGTGGGCTTCGTCCGGGTGCAGCACCATGGTGCTGCCGGGCAGGCTGTGGCGCCAACCGCCGCGATACTGAAAACTCTGGACCCCGGCCAGGGTATGGCCGATGGCGTAGGTGTCGTGCCGGTGAAGGTCATAGCCGTGCCCCGAAAAATACGCCTCGATTCGCTCCAGCCCAGCACTTTGGGGGGCGCGATGGAACCAGTCGGTGAGGAGTCTTGGCTTGCTCATGGGCAGTCATCATTCATGGGGTTGGCACTGGTTCCCACGGTATCCCAGGTGCGGGTGGGCTGTCAGCCGGATAACCGGTTGCCTGATGGGCTCAAGGTCGAGTAAAAACCCTATTCCACCGATCACACAGGTGACTGACAAATGGATGTCCAACCCCTGACCTACGTCGCGCCCCTGTTATCGCTTGCGTTGCTCTGGACCGTGGCGGTGATTACCCCGGGGCCGAATTTTTTCACCACGGCGCAACTGGCCGCCAGTTGTTCGCGCCGCCATGGCGTCGTGGCCGCCATGGGAGTCGCGACGGGTACGGTGTTGTGGGGCCTGGCCGGTGGCCTGGGAATCAAATCGCTGTTCACGGCGGCCCCGACCTTGTACCTGGCGTTCAAGATTGCCGGAGGGGCCTACCTGATCTATCTGGGGCTCAAACAGTTCAAGCGCAAGCCAGCGCTGGAGCTGGGCGCCAGTGAGGGCCTGGGGCAGGCGCAGCGCAGTTTGTTCAGCGCCTATCGCCTGGGTTTCCTGGGTAACATGACCAACCCCAAGTCCGCGCTGTTCGTCGCCACGATATTCGCTACCTCGATGCCGGCTTCGCCACCGCCGATGCTGCTGGCGCTGGCAGTGCTGACCATGGCTACGTTGTCCTTCAGTTGGTACTGCAGCGTGGCGCTGTTGTTTGCCAGCCGAAGGGTTGCCCAGGCTTATGGTCGCTCGCGGCAGTGGCTGGATCGTTTTGCCGGTAGTTGCTACCTATTGTTTGGCGCCCATCTGGTTGCCAATCGTTGAAAAAAGGGACAAGGAGCCCCCACCCATGACCATCACTTTCAGAGCGGTAGAAGCCCAGGATATTCCGCGAATCCGTGGTTTTGCGCGCAATCAGGAAGAACAGTTTTTCTTTTTCCCGGCCGCGACCTGGCCGCTGACCGACCAACAATTACAGGGTTCGATCGACAAACGTTCGGACTCCACAGTGATCGAGCTGGACGGTGTGGTGGTCGGTTTTGCCAATTTCTATCAATGGGCAACGGCGGGCACCTGCACCATCGGCAACGTGATCGTCGACCCTGAGGTGCGGGGCAAGGGGATCGGTGCGCAATTGATCGAACAGATGATCACAATTGCCCGCACCCGGCACCAGGCCAGGGAGGTGACGCTGTCGTGTTTCAACACTAACGTGGCCGGGTTGTTGCTCTACCCCAAACTGGGGTTTACCCCGTTTGCCATTGAAGAACGCCAGGACCCCGAGGGCCGCCGGCTGGCCTTGGTGCATTTGCGTATAGCGGCGTAGACGGCGGGCAGTGGCGAGCAAGCGCGCTCGCCACTGCCGCGAAGGGCAGTTTGTGTGCCGTTTTCCGATCAATCCCCTAGCGCTGCACCTTCACGCCGTGGATCGGCGCCACCGGCCCAGGCAGCCTTGCCCTGCGCGTCGCGGACGCGAATGATGGCCTGGGTGCCGCTGGTCATGTCGATCTCGTTTACCGTATGCCCCTTGTCCTTGAGCGCCTGGATCAGCGCCGGGCTGAACTGGCCGCGTTCCAGTTCGGTGGGGCCGTTGCGGCTGCCGAAGTTGGGCAGGCTGATGGCGGCTTGCGGGTCGAGTTGCCAGTCGAGCATGCCGATCACTGACTTGGCGACGTATTCGATGATTTGCGAGCCGCCGGGCGAACCCACGGTGGCCAGCAGTTCGCCGCTCTGGCGGTCGAAGACCAACGTCGGCGCCATGGATGAACGCGGGCGTTTGCCCGGCTCGACCCGGTTGGCCACTGGCTGGCCATGTTCTTCGGCGATGAACGAGAAGTCGGTCATCTGGTTGTTGAGCATGAAGCCCTGCACCATCAGGTGCGAGCCGAAGGCAGCTTCCACGGTGGTGGTCATCGACACCGCCCCACCCAAGTCATCGACCGCCACCACCTGGGAGGTCGAGATGCGCAGCGGCGAACGATCCGCCGCGTACGCTACCTGGATACCCGCCGGTGTGCCCGGCTTGGCGGTGCCCATGCTGCGCTCGCCGATCAAGGCGGCGCGGCTGTCGAGATAAGCAGGGGAGAGGAGGCCGGCCAGCGGCACCGGCACGAAGTCCGAGTCGGCGATGTACAGGGCCCGGTCGGCGTAGGCCAGGCGTTCAGCTTCGGCAATCAGGTGCACGGCCTCAGGAGCGGGTTCAAGGCCGGCCGGACGCTCGTTCTTGATCGGCCTGAGGGGCGCCAGGGCAAAACGGCTGTCGCGGCCTTCCAGGGCTTGCAAGGTGCCGAGGATCTGCGCCACGGCGATCCCGCCAGAGGAGGGCGGCGGCATACCGCAGACCTGCCAGCGCTTGTAGTCGCTGCACAGCGCGGCGCGCTCCTTGGCCCGGTAGCCCTTGAGGTCGTTGAGCGACAGGCTGCCGGGGTTGGCGTGGCCCTGGACCTTGGTCACGATTTCCTCGGCAATCGGCCCCTGATACAGGGCGTCCGGACCTTCCTTGGCAATGCGCTCGAGGACCTTGGCCAGGGCCGGGTTTTGCAGCAGGGTACCGACGGCTTTCGGGCTGCCATCGCGGTTGAGGAAATACCCGGCCATGTCGGGGGAGCGCGGCAAGAACGGATCGGAGGCAATCATCGTGTGCAAGCGTGGCGAGATCGCAAAGCCCTTTTGCGCCAGCTCGATGGCCGGCTCGAACAGCCTGGCCCATGGCAGGCGCCCGTGTTCGCGATGCGCCATCTCCAGTGCGCGCAAGACCCCCGGCGTGCCGACGGAACGCCCACCGATCTGCGCCTGCGGAAACGGCATGGGCTTGCCATCAGCCTGCAGGAACAAGCGTTCGTTGGCACCCGCCGGTGCGGTTTCACGGCCATCGTAGGTGCGCACGGCCTTGCCGTCCCACAGCACGATCATGGCGCCGCCGCCAATCCCCGAGGACTGGGGTTCTACCAGGGTCAACACTGCCTGCATGGCGATAGCGGCGTCGATGGCCGAGCCACCCTGGCGCAGCATCTCCCGCCCGGCGGCAGCGGCGAGTGGGTTGGCCGCTGCCGCCATGTGTTTGCTGGCGTATTGGGTGCTCAGGTCGGTGCGAAAGCCCGAGGCCATTTCCGGCGCTGCGGGCAGGGTGCTGACGGTGGTCGAGGCGGGTGGCGCGCTACAGGCGGCGAGAGTCAGTGCGGTGGCGAGCAGCGACAGGGCGCCAAGGCGCAAGCGGCGTGTAGGGAAGGCTGGGAACACGAGGGCACTCCGTCCGTGGGGAAATAGAGTGGGCGACTGTATCGGCGGCAGACGCCAGCTGCAACGTCGGGGCGGATGTCGGCGGGGTGGCACTTTTCTCCAGGCATAAAAAAACGGCCTACCTTGCGGTAAGCCGTTTTTAGTACTTGGTGGCTACACAGGGACTTGAACCCCGGACCCCAGCATTATGAATGCTATGCTCTAACCAACTGAGCTATGTAGCCAAGTGGCGCGCATTATTGGCTTGGAACGACGATGTGTCAAGCATAAATCAAAAATATTTCTCTACGCTTTCAACCGCTTATCCTCCGACCGCGGAAAAACCCCGGTTTTTCTGCTTCGCTCCCGGGCAAATCATCCCATAGGTGGATTGTTTCAAGTCGTTAGCAGGCTAAGGGGATGGCGTTGCCGCACTGAAAAATGGCACATTGGCGCACCTGCACTTGCGCACCCATCTGCTGTTTGGAAACTTTCATGGCAACCAGTAATCCTCAAGTGGCCGCCCCTGCGGCGCAAAGTAGCCCCTTGGTCATGCGCATCATCGGCGCGGTGGCGCTGGCGCATTTGATCAACGACCTGATCCAGGCGGTGCTGCCGTCGATCTATCCGATGCTCAAGGAGAACTACGGGCTGACGTTCACTCAAGTCGGCCTGATCACCTTGACCTTCCAGCTCACTGCCTCGCTGCTCCAGCCCTGGGTCGGCTACTACACTGACCGTCACCCCAAGCCTTATCTGCTGCCGCTGGGCATGATCTGCACCCTGATCGGCATCCTGATGATGTCCCAGGTCGGCAGCTTCCCCTTGATCCTGCTGGCGGCGGGGTTGATCGGTATCGGCTCCTCGACCTTTCACCCGGAAGCCTCGCGAGTGGCACGGCTGGCCTCTGGTGGACGCTTTGGCCTGGCGCAGTCGACCTTCCAGGTGGGCGGTAACGCCGGCTCGGCATTCGGCCCCTTGCTGGCCGCTGCAATCATCATTCCGTTCGGCCAGGGCAATGTGGCCTGGTTCGGTCTGTTCGCCGTGTTCGCCCTGCTGGTGCTGTACCGCATCAGCCGCTGGTACGCCAACCACTTGAGCCTGTTCAAGCTCAAGCAAGGCCAGGCGGCGACCCACGGGCTGTCGAAGGGCAGGGTACTCAGTGCGCTGGTGGTGCTTGGCCTGCTGGTGTTCTCCAAGTACTTCTACATGTCCAGCCTGACCAGCTACTTCACCTTCTACCTGATCGAGAAGTTCGACCTGTCGGTGGCCAGCTCCCAGTTGCACCTGTTCCTGTTTCTCGGCGCGGTGGCGGCGGGGACCTTTTTCGGTGGGCCGATCGGCGACAAGATCGGCCGTAAGGCGGTGATCTGGTTCTCGATCCTGGGTGTAGCGCCGTTCACCTTGCTGCTGCCCCATGTCGACCTGTTCTGGACCAGCGTCCTCAGCGTGGTGATCGGCTTCATCCTGGCCTCGGCCTTCTCCGCCATCGTGGTCTATGCGCAGGAATTGGTGCCGGGCAATGTCGGAATGATCGCTGGGGTGTTCTTCGGCCTGATGTTCGGTTTTGGCGGGATTGGTGCGGCGCTGCTGGGCTACCTGGCGGACATCCACGGCATCGAGTACGTGTATTACCTGTGCTCGTTCCTGCCGCTGCTCGGGGTGTTGGCGATCTTCCTGCCACGCACCAAAAAGGCCTGAGCCGAAAAATATTCCTGTGGGCGCCACGGAGGCTGAACATTCAGCATCGATGGTGCCTGATCCGCCACCATCGCGAGCAAGCTCGCTCCTACACAGGTTTGTGGCTGCATGCGGGACTTGCGAGCACTCCGAATCCCTGTGGGAGCGAGCTTGCTCGCGATGGTCGCCAACGGTGACGCGGCAGGCCTGGTTCACTGCGCCGTCCGATTCGCTCCCATAGGGGAGTGTGGTGTGGCAAAAAAAACAGGCACAAAAAAGCCGCGTATCAAACGCGGCTTTTTGCTTTGGCGTGTGGCTTACACGTTGAAGCGGAAGTGCATCACGTCGCCGTCTTTGACGATGTAGTCCTTGCCTTCCAGGCGCCATTTACCGGCTTCCTTGGCACCGGCTTCACCCTTGAACTGGATGAAGTCGTTGTAGGCGATGACTTCGGCGCGGATGAAGCCTTTTTCGAAGTCGGTGTGGATCACGCCAGCAGCTTGCGGGGCGGTGGCGCCGACGCGTACGGTCCAGGCGCGGACTTCTTCGACACCGGCGGTGAAGTAGGTCTGCAGGTGCAGCATCTCGTAGCCGGCACGGATCACACGGTTCAGGCCAGGCTCTTCCAGGCCGAGGGCCTCGAGGAACATGTCTTTCTCTTCGCCGTCATCGAGCTCGGCGATTTCCGCTTCGATCTTGTTGCACACCGGGACAACGATGGCGCCTTCTTCTTCGGCGATGGCCATCACCACGTCGAGCAACGGGTTGTTCTCGAAGCCGTCTTCGGCGACGTTGGCGATGTACATCACCGGCTTGGTGGTCAGCAGGTGGAAGCCCTTGATCACCGCTTTTTCGTCGGTGCTCATGTTCTTCATCAGGCTGCGCGCCGGTTTGCCTTCGGTGAAGTGGGCGATCAGTTGCTCCAGCAGACCCTTCTGGACCACGGCGTCCTTGTCACCACCCTTGGCGTTGCGCGCGACTTTCTGCAGTTGCTTCTCGCAGCTGTCGAGGTCGGCGAAGATCAGTTCCAGGTCGATGATCTCGATGTCGCGTTTCGGGTCGACGCTGTTGGAGACGTGAATCACGTTGTCGTCTTCAAAGCAGCGGACTACGTGGGCGATAGCATCGGTTTCGCGGATGTTGGCCAGGAACTTGTTGCCCAGGCCTTCACCTTTCGAAGCGCCGGCTACCAGGCCAGCGATGTCGACGAATTCCATGGTGGTCGGCAGGATGCGCTTTGGATTGACGATGGCCGCCAGGGCGTCCAGGCGTGGATCCGGCATCGGCACGATACCGCTGTTCGGCTCGATGGTGCAGAAGGGGAAGTTCTCGGCCGCGATACCGGACTTGGTCAGGGCGTTGAACAGGGTGGACTTGCCGACGTTAGGCAGGCCGACGATGCCGCAATTGAATCCCATGGTGTTTCCCCTCGGGTAAAAGTCAGGCCTTCTGGCTGTGCAGGTTTTTCATCGCGCGGTTCCAGTCTCCGGCGAGGATATCCGGCAGCACGCCGAGGGCAAAGTCGATGCTGGCATCGAGTTTTTCCTGTTCGGCGCGTGGCGCACGACCCAGGACGAAATTTGAAACCATACTGGCGACGCCCGGGTGGCCAATGCCAAGCCGCAGGCGGTAGAACGTATTCTGATTGCCCAGTTGCGCGATGATGTCGCGCAACCCGTTGTGACCGCCATGGCCGCCGCCTTGCTTGAGCTTGGCAACGCCGGGAGGCAGGTCGAGTTCGTCATGCGCCACGAGAATTTCTTCAGGCTTGATGCGGAAGAAACCTGCAAGGGCCGCTACGGCCTGGCCGCTGCGGTTCATGTACGTGGTGGGAATCAGCAGGCGAACATCCTGACCCTGGTGCGAGTAGCGCCCGGTCAGGCCGAAATATTTGCGATCGGCGACAAGGTTGACCCCTTGCGCGTGCGCGATGCGCTCAACAAAAAGGGCCCCTGCGTTATGCCGGGTCTGTTCGTATTCGGCGCCTGGATTTCCCAGGCCAACGATCAGTTTTATGGCAGTCACGTCAGGGGCCCTTCCTTGGAGTGGTTAGTAACATCGCAGCCATGGAGATGTGCGGCGAAAGTGGACGAAAAGTGCTCATTTACCATGATGTAAACTCCGCGTTCCGCCCGCTTTCTCGCTACGTTCCAGCCCGCGATGTTACTCGGTCACTCCGGCGTACAGAGTAAATTACTCTGCAGCGCCTTCTGCAGCTTCTGGAGCAACACGTGGAGCGTGAACGTTGGCAACAGCCAGGTCGTTACCGTGAGCCAGAGCAACAAATTCAACGCCTTTAGGAGCGCTGATGTCGGACAGGTGAATGATCGAGCCGACTTCGGCGTTAGCCAGGTCAACTTCGATGAATTCAGGCAGGTCTTTTGGCAGGCAGGAAACTTCGATTTCTGCAACAACGTGCGAGATCTCGCCGCCTTTCTTCACTGGAGCAGCTTCGTTGATGAAGTGCACAGGAACGATAGCGGTCAGTTTCTGACCAGCAACAACGCGTACGAAGTCAGCGTGCATCACGTGGCCTTTGGCCGGGTGACGTTGCAGAGCTTTGATGATTACGTTTTGCTTGGTGCCGCCAACGTTCAGCTCGATGATGTGGCTGTAGGCCGCTTCGTTTTCGAGCAGTTTGGCAACTTCTTTGGCCAGCATGCTGATGGATTCAGGGGCTTTTTCGCCACCGTAAACTACAGCTGGAACCAGGCTTGCGAGACGACGCAGGCGGCGGCTCGCACCTTTCCCCAGGTCGGAACGCGCTTCAGCATTCAGAGTAAAATCGTTCATGTTGTATCTCCAAAATAACCACATTCGCCCCAGCGTTTGCGACCAGCGCTAAAGGCGATATGGGCAAAAAAGCCCCGCCCCGACAGGTATGCCGGGGCGGGGCGCTTTTCGTCATCGAGAAGTCCGAAGGGCAGGGCCCTTAACGGAACATCGCGCTGATCGATTCTTCATTGCTGATGCGGCGAACCGCTTCGGCAACAACCGGTGCGATATCCAGTTGACGGATACGTGCACAGGCTTGTGCTGCAGCGGACAGCGGGATGGTGTTGGTCACCACCAGCTCGTCCAGCACGGAATTTTCAATGTTCTCGATAGCCCGACCCGACAGCACAGGGTGTGTGCAGTAGGCAAAGACTTTGGCAGCGCCATGCTCTTTCAAGGCTTTAGCCGCGTGGCACAGGGTGCCGGCGGTATCGACCATGTCGTCAACCAGGATGCAGGTACGCCCTTCGACATCACCGATGATATGCATCACTTCAGAGTGATTAGCTTTCTCACGGCGCTTATCGATAATCCCGAGATCCACGCCCAGGGATTTGGCAACGGCACGTGCACGCACGACGCCGCCAATGTCCGGGGACACGATCATCAGGTTTTCGAAGCGTTGGTCTTCGATGTCATCCACCAATACAGGGGAGCCGTAGATGTTATCTACCGGAATATCGAAGAACCCCTGGATCTGGTCAGCATGCAAATCAACCGTGAGAACACGATCGATGCCGACTACGGTAAGCATGTCAGCAACAACTTTCGCGCTGATAGCTACACGTGCGGAACGCGGACGGCGATCCTGACGGGCATAACCAAAGTAGGGGATCACCGCAGTGATTCGAGTGGCTGAGGAGCGGCGGAAGGCGTCGGCCATCACTACCAGTTCCATCAGATTATCGTTGGTCGGAGCGCAAGTCGGCTGAATAATGAAGACGTCTTTACCGCGGACATTTTCATTGATCTCGGCTGTAATTTCGCCGTCGGAGAATTTACC